>CAZMHG010000656.1:0-1944 GCA_964565975.1 uncultured Ilumatobacteraceae bacterium
CCACGCCAGGCCGGACACGACGGTCACCAGCAGCCCGAGGAACATCAGCACACCCGACAGGGCGTGCACGTCACGCCAACGCGCTCGGCCCCCGTCGGCCCACCGCACGCCGAACAGCCGCCGGCCGCGTCGCCGGCCAGGTCGCCGGCCACGTCGCTGGGTCGCCTTCGATCGGCTGTGGCGCGGCCACCACAGGTACAACCCGGAGCAGATCAACACCAGCACCCACACCCCGGCGATCTCCAGCAGCAGGTCGCCGATGATGTAGTCCCGCATCACCGGACCGTGGTCCCACAGCGCCGAGGCCGTCGGCAGGCTGATCATCCGCGCGTTGTTGTTCAGGAAGCCGTGCAGGCGGTTGGACAATCCGACGATCCCGCTCCCCGGCTTGTCCGATCCGAGGACCTCGGCGGTGTACGGGTTGACGAACACGTCGATCCCGGCACTCGATCCGTCGTCGAGATGGAAGATCGTCGAATGTTCGCGATTCACCGGCATCGTCATCGAGACCACCGGCACGCCGGGATGGGCGGCCTCCACGGCGCGCTCTTGCACGTCGGCCGTCGCCGGCGTTCCCGCAGCTGCGACGGTGCGCAGATGAGCTTGGGTGAGGTCCTGGATGGGTTGGGTGTACAGGATCACCAATCCGGTCAGGGCCATGAACACGACGAACGGCATCGCCACGACACCGGCGTAGAAGTGCACACGCCACACGGCGCGCCACTGGCGACTCGCCCGATCGGCAGCGGGCGGCGCCTGCACCGGCGGGTGTTGAGCGTCGCCGCCGGCGTACGCAAGTGAGTTCATGGCCGCGCCTCTTTCCGAACGTGGTCGTCGCTGCCCGTGGGCCGTGCTGCGATCGCCAACCGGTCGCTCGGGACGCCCGATCAGTTCCAGCGGCCGGAAGAGTTCGGGGATCGGACGTCAGGCCCGGCGGTGATCCGTGCTGGCCGCTGTGCTCGCCGCGGGGGTCGCGGAGCATCCGCGCGTGATCATTCGAAATGGGGTCATCCGAGCGTGATCATCCGGCCGAGGCGTCGGGCGAGTGCTTCGGGGTCGGCATCGGGTGAGACGTCGAGATTGCCGCCGATCCACAGCGTCGCGAAGCCGTGGACCAGTGACCAGGCGGCGATCCCGGCGTCCTTGCCAGAGCGACCGGTGGTCGCGTTCGCCGGACCGTACAGGTGCGCCGCGGCGGCGCGGTTGGCAGCCACCACGTCGGGGTCGTCGGCGTGGTACAGGTCCGGGCGGAACATCACCTCGAAGTGGGCGCGGTGCGTGACGGCGAATCGCACGTAGGCGACGCCCATCTCGGTGAAGTCGTCGGTGTGCCGGCGAACCTCGTCCAGCTGGGTCGCGAGCATGTCGAACCCCTCGGCGGCGATCTCGGTGAACAAGCCGGCCTTGTCGCCGAAGTGATGCACGGGCGCGGCGTTGCTCACACCCGTGCGCCGGGCGAGCTCGCGCAGGCTCAGCTGCGACGGGCCGACCTCGCCGAGCAGTTCGATTGCCGTGTCGAGCAACACGCGACGCAGGTTGCCGTGGTGATACGGGCGCTCGGCAGACGGCCTCATCGCGTGAATCTTAGCGTTGACAAGTTTGCCGAGGACACATATCTTGTCAACACAAAGATTGTGCCGACCGGAGGAGAGAGATGACCGAGCCCAACCCAGCGCAATGGTGCCTGCAACGCTGGCACCGCGTCCTGCGTGGCGAGCTCGACCTGCTCGCCGACCTGATCGCCGACGATGCCGTGCTGCACTCGCCGGTGCTGTTCCGGCCGCTGCCGGGCAAGGCGACCGTGATCCGTTACCTCACCGCCGCGTCGATGTCCTTCGTCGGCGACCCCGCGGCTGATCGCGGCGCTCCCGCCCAGGCGGCCAGCGGGTGGGACGGTCGCTTTCGTTACGTGCGCGAAGTCATCGGCGAGCGTGACGCGGTGCT
>CAZMHG010000657.1:0-1939 GCA_964565975.1 uncultured Ilumatobacteraceae bacterium
ACCAGGGCAGTACACTCCGCAAGGTCAACCCTCTCTGACAGGAGTACTCGACCCATGAAGGTCTGGATCGACCAGGATCTGTGCACCGGCGACGGTCTCTGCGAAGAGATCGCGCCCGACGTCTTCACCCTGCTCGACGACGGCTTGGCCTACGTCAAAGAAGGCGACAAGGTCTTCGCCAGCGCCAAGGGCAACCCGCAGGGGGCCGAGGGCATGGCCAACATCCCCGACAACAAGCTCGATGCCGTCATCGAAAGCGCCGAGGAGTGCCCCGGGGAGTGCATCTTCATCGAAGCCTGAGCTTCGACCCGATCATTGCGGAGGCGGCCCCGCCGGGGTCGCCTTCGTCGCGTTTTCGGGCAGTCCCAGGAAGCGCGTCACGGTCAGGAACGCGGTGTGGGCGACCATCCGGTGGTCCGGGCGCACCGCCTGGCCCTCGACATGCCAGCCGCGGTGCAGCACCTCCAGCGTGCGCGTGGCATGCCATGCCTTCGGCGTGTCGGCCAGCGCAGCACGCAGCTGGCTGACCTGGATGATCGACGGTGTGTAGGCGATGAAGATCCCGCCGGGCCGCAGCGCGGTGAGCGCGTGGGGCACCACCTGCCACGGCTCGGGCAGGTCCAGCACGACGCGGTCGTAGACGCCGTCGATCGGGTCGTAGGCGCTGCGCAGGTGGACGTCGAAGCGCGACAGTGCGTCGGCGCCGAGGAACGCGCGAACGTTGGCCCGCGCCCGATTGGCGAAGTCCTCACGGATCTCGTAGCCGGTGATCGTCGCCCCCCAGCGGAGCATGGTCATGCTCAGCGCCCCGGACCCGACACCGCTCTCGAACACCCGCACACCGGGGCCGATGTCGGCGAGCATGCAGATCGGGGCGAGGTCCTTGGGGTAGATCACCTGAGCGCCGCGGGGCATCTCCAGGACGAACTCTTCGAGCGTCGGGCGCAGGGCGATGTACACGGCGTTGCGCGAGCTGCGCAGCACGCTGCCCTCGGGTCGCCCGACGATCGCCGCGTGCGGGATCAGACCGTGATGCGAGTGGAACTCCTTGCCGTCCTCGAGCGTGATCAGGTATCGGCGGTCCTTGGTGTCGAGCAGGATGCACTTGTCGCCGAAACCGAACTCGCCGATCACCCGGCCACCTTCCCGTTGCGGAGCAGCATCTCGACGGGCACGGGCACGTGCGCCGAGGCCTTGGCGGCGATCCGGCAGAACGCGCAGATCTCCCCCGACGTCGGCGCGCCGCACGACTGGCACGCTCCCAGCTCGCCGATCTCGGCGCGCTGGCCGGCGAGCAGCGGCCCGAGCCGTTCCAGGTAGCCGAGGTAGAACGATGCCTTGGTGCCCGGTGAGGACTCCTCGATCGAGTTGAGCGTCGCCTTGTACGCCAGGTGGCGATTGCCCGCGGCCATCGGGCACTCGTCGACCAGGTAGTCGATGCCGCGCACCACGCACCACGCGGCGGTCTCCCGCTCGGTCAGCCGGCACAGCGGCTTGACCTTCTTGGGGAAGCCGTTGCGCGCTTCGAGCATCGGCTGCTGGCGGGCCAGGTATTCGACGTCCCAGCGCAGGGTGTTGCCGAACAGCACCGCTGCCTCGTCGTCGAGGTTGTGCCCGGTGACCAGCGCGGTGTAGCCCCCCTCCAGCGCGGCACGGTCGAACAGGTGGCGCTTGGACGTGCCACATGCCGAGCACGGCACTCGCCGGGTGGCGCGGGCCGCCGTGGGGATGTCGTAGCCGTACTCGTCGCGCAGGTCGATGGTGCGCAACGTCAGGTTGCGTGCGGCGGCGAAGTCCTTGGCGTACTGGCCGGAGACGTCGCTGTACTCGCCGATGCCGAGGCCGATGTACAGCCCGTCGGCGTGATAGCCGAGGTCCCCGAGCAGGTCCCACGCCGCCAGGCTGTCCTTGCCGCCCGACACGGCGACCAGGATCCGGT
>CAZMHG010000658.1:0-1925 GCA_964565975.1 uncultured Ilumatobacteraceae bacterium
CGCAATCGCTTGCCTTCGCGGGGCACCTCTTCGTCGCGGATCGCGCCGAGCTGCTCGACGAGCACGGTGAGCGGCGCGGGCATCGAGGACCCGAACAGCCGGCCGGCGACGAACACGCGCGGGCCGTCGTCGACGCGGGTCGGCACCAGCGGCCGCCAGTTCGCCGGCACCTCGCTGGACAGCTGATACGCCAGGGTCCGCTCCGGGGCAGCGGCGTTGCGCACGACCGGTGGCAGGGGCGGCAGCGTGGAGGCCACGTCGACCGGCTCGCCGTCGGCGAGTTGGGCCGTGATCTCCACCGCCCAGCCGAGGTTGGCCATCTCGTCGCGGATCAGCATCACGTCTTCGAGCGGCGGGCCGTCGACCCGGCGCACCAGCGCCGGCGGGAGCACCAGCCACGGCGCGCTGTTGACGTCGGTCAGCCCGCCGCCGACCGTCGCCGGCTCGTACAACCGGCCGAGGTCGGTGCGCTCGCGTGTGCCCAGGCGGATCAGGGTGCGGTCGCCGAACACGTCGGTGACGACCACGGAATCGACGCGCGCCGCGCCGCCCACGGGCATCGGCACGCCGAGCACGAACCAGTCGGTGCTCGCCGTGACGGCCATGTCGACGGCGAGCAGCCCGGCAATGTCGGACGCGGCCAGGTGCACGTTGCCGAAGTCGACCGCGGCGTCCTCCATCTCCCAGAACCGGTCGACCGGCATGCCCGGCCAGCGGAGCCGCTGCGGGAAGCGGGCCTCGAACACGACCTCGCGCACCTGGGCGACGTCGGCCGCCGCACCCAGGTCGTGCAGCGCCTCCTGCCCGCTCACCGCCGGGACGAGGTCGAGCTCGTGCCAGGCGACGCCCTGGCCGAGGTACTCGGGGGCCTCGAACACCAGCTCGCCGCCGTCGGGATGCGGCGCGGCGACACGGAAGCAGTGCTCCAGCTGTTCGGGGATCCACGCGTGGGGTCGCGCCGTGTACCCGAAGCGAGTGTCGAACCAGGTGCGCCACTCGGCCGTCGCGGCGACTGCGGCGACGCGCTCGCCGGCACCCAGGCCAGGCACGGCGGCGTCGATCGCGCGCTCGACGGCATCGGCGTCGTCGGCTGCCCCGAGCGTGGCGCGCACGGCGAAGCCGTCAAGTGCGCGGCCGCCGAACAGCTCGCCGCCGTCACCCGGCGCGGCGGGGTCGGCGACGACGGTGTGCGCGGCGAGCCACGCGTCGGCAACGGCCGGCGCCCCGCCAGCGCGCAGCGCACGCCGCAGTCGATGCCCGGCCTCGACGATGTCGACCAGCCGCGGCCGACGCGGACCGGCGAGGGCCCGGTCGTCCTCGACCAGGCTCTCCAACGGCTGGCGCAGGCGGTCGAGCGGCAGTCCCGCGGTCGGTTGTTGCGGCGACGCGCCCGGCAGCCAGCGGGTGAACGGCGTCCACGTGGCGCGAACGTCGACCCGAACCGGCTCGGCGCCGTCGTCGCCACGGAACTCGCCGAGCTGGTACTGGCGCGCCAGCAGCCACAACGGGTCGGCGATGCGCGCCGCCAACCCGACCGACGGGTCGGCCGTGTCGCGGCGGGGGACGATCTTGGCCCACGTGGTCAGTGGCTCGGCCATGTCAGCCTCCGCTCGATCCGAACGACTTGGCGTGCAGCGGGGTCATCTGGGCGACCACCGTCGTCTGTGCCATCTGCACGAACAGCTTGGAGAACGGCTGCGTACCGGCGATCCCGTCCGGTACGTACACCAGCGGGAGGAACTGCCGGTGCGGCAGGTCGGGCGGTGGCTCGACCGCACGGAAGCGGGCCAGTTCGAGAGTTTCGGTCACCACTGCCACCAGATCACCGAGGCGCCACTCGGTCTGCGAAGGATCGGGCGGGACGGCGAGGAGCCACGACTGCGGCGGTCGGGCGTCGCTGGCGTTGATGTTCACCGCCAACCCGG
>CAZMHG010000659.1:0-740 GCA_964565975.1 uncultured Ilumatobacteraceae bacterium
CACAACCACGAGCAGGACCCCACCGAGCTGTACGTCAAGGCCTGCTTCGCCGACGAGGGCCCGACGCTGAAGCGTTTCGCCGCCCGGGCACGTGGGCGCGGCACGCGCATCCTCAAGCGCACCTGCCACATCACGATCGTCGTCGACCGCTTGGATGACGACCGCCTGGAAGTGGTCCAGGGTCGCGAGGCCAAGCGCACGGCCGCCGGCCGCCGCGGTGCTGCCGCGGGTGGCACCGCCGCCAGCCGCCGGGCCCGCGTCGAGCGCAGCCGCCAGCGGGCAACCGCTGCCAAGGACGGCGACGACACCGAACAGGACACCGACATCGTCGTGACCGACACCGACACGGCTGCGGCCACGTCCGTCGACACGGCTGCGGTCACGGGCGCCGACAGCAGCGTGGTCACCACGGCCGATGCCGGCGAGTCGACCATCGCCTCGGCTGACGACGCGAAGACGGGCGGCGACGACGCGGACGGCGCCACGCCGGTCAAGGCGCTCGCCGATCTGCCCGCCGGTGCCGTTGCCTCGAACGACGACGGCAGCGCCCCCGAGGGCTACACGGTCAAGGGCAACGCCGACAGCGGCTACTACCACACGACGGAGAGCCCGTTCTTCGGGCGCACGGTCGCCGAGTTCTGGTTCAAGAGCGCCGAGGAAGCCGAAGCGGCCGGGTTCGTCCTGCCACCAAGCCTGCGAGCCAAGGCCGACGAGGAGAACAAGTAATGGGTCAGAAGATC
>CAZMHG010000659.1:750-1921 GCA_964565975.1 uncultured Ilumatobacteraceae bacterium
GACGGCGACGCCCCCGATGACGACGCGGCCGAGAGCGGCGAGGAGAGCTGACATGGGCCAGAAGATCAATCCGTACGGGTTCCGCCTCGGCGTGACCACCGACTGGAAGAGCCGCTGGTTCTCCGAGCGGGAGTACAAGGAGTACCTCACCGAGGACTGGAAGATCCGCAAGGCGCTGATGCAGAAGCTCGAGTCGGCTGCCGTCAGCCGGATCGAGATCGAGCGCACTCGTGACAAGGTCCGCGTCGACATCCACACCGCCCGCCCGGGCATCGTCATCGGTCGTCGTGGTGCGCAGGCCGACGAGCTGCGTGCGCTGCTGACCAAGATCACCGGCAACCCGAAGGTCCAGCTGAACATCCAGGAGATCAAGCAGCCCGAGGTCGACGCCGCGCTGATCGCCCAGGGCGTGGCCGACCAGCTGGTCAACCGCATCGCCTTCCGCCGGGCGATGAAGCGTGCGGTGCAGAACGCGCAGAAGGCCGGTGCGCTCGGCATCCGCGTCCAGTGCTCGGGCCGCCTCGGTGGCGCCGAGATGAGCCGCACCGAGTGGTACCTCGAAGGCCGTGTCCCGCTGCACACGCTGCGCGCCGACATCGACTTCGGCGTCCGTGAGGCGCGTACCGCCTCCGGTCGCGTCGGCGTCAAGGTCTGGATCTACAAGGGCGACATCGTTCCGTACAAGAGCTCGTCCGAGGACAAGATCGCCCGCGAGGCGGCGATGGCCGTCGGCGAGGCGACCGGTTCGGGCCCGCGCCGCGTGGTGTCCTCGGCCGGCCGCCGCAAGGACGCCGACACCGAGGGTGGCGATGCCACACCGTTGCTCAAGGAGGCCGATCCGGAGCTGGAGAAGCTGCTCGACGAGGAAGAGGAAATCGCTCGTCGCACGCATGCCGGCACCGAGGCCCCGCACTTCCGTGGGGAGGACTGACCATGTTGATGCCCCGTAAGGTCGCTCATCGCAAGCACCAGCGCGGCCGCACAGGCGGCGTGTCCAAGGGTGGGACCAACCTCGCCTTCGGCGAGTACGGCATCCAGGCCCTCGAGCCGGCCTGGCTGACCGCCCGCCAGATCGAGGCCGCACGTATCGCCATGACCCGCGCCATCAAGCGCGGCGGCAAGGTGTGGATCAACATCTTCCCGGACAAGCCGGTCACCAAGAAGCCGGCCG
>CAZMHG010000660.1:0-1906 GCA_964565975.1 uncultured Ilumatobacteraceae bacterium
CGGCGGCGGTGGGCGGCTGGGCGATCTCGCCGGCGGTGATCCCGATGTTGCACTTGCCAGGGCTGATGATGCCCGGGCAGTTCGGCCCGAGGAGCCGAGTGTTCGGGAAGTCGCGCACCAGCGTGTTGTAGACCCGCGCCTCGTCCTGCGCCGGGATGCCTTCGGTGATGCACACGATGAACGCGATGCCGGCACGCGCCGCCTCGAGGATCGCCGCCGGCGCGGCCTTCGGCGGAACGGCGACGAAGCTGGCGGTAGCGCCGGTCGCGGCGACCGCGTCGGCAACCGTGTCGAACACCGGGATGCCGTCGACGTCGGTCCCGCCCTTGCCGGGCGTCACCCCGGCGACGAGCTGCGTGCCGTAGTCACGGTTGCGCAGACCGTGGTACCTGCCCTGCCCGCCGGTCAGGCCTTGGACGATCACCTTGGTGTCGGCGTCCACGAAGATCGGCATGTCAGTTGCTCCCGTTGGCGATCGCGACGGCGGCTTGGGCCGCCTCGAGCATGGTGGTCTTGGAGATCAGCTGTTCGGCGGGTATCCCCGCGTCGGCAAGGATCCGGCGGCCTTCCTCGGCGTTGGTGCCGTCGAGGCGGATCACGATCGGCGCCCGCAGCTCGACGCGCTCGAGAGCGGTGACGATGCCGTTGGCGACCTCCTCGCCGCGGGTGATGCCGCCGAAGATGTTGATGAAGATGCTGCGGACGTTGTGGTCGAAGTTGATCACGCCCAGGGCCGCGGCCATCATGTCGGCGTCGGCGCCACCGCCGATGTCGAGGAAGTTGGCCGCCTTGCCGCCGACCTGGTTGACGACGTCGAGCGTGCTCATCGCCAGGCCCGCACCGTTGGCAATGATGCCGACAGTGCCGTCCAACCCGATGTACTGCAGGTCGTGCTGGCGGGCCAGTTGCTCGCGCTCGTCCAGCTCCTCGGTGGCCCGGAACTGGTCCCACTCGGGGTGCCGGAAGGCGGCGTTGTTGTCCAGGCTGACCTTGGCGTCGAGCGCGTGCACACCGCCGTCCGGGCGCAGGATCAGCGGGTTGATCTCGGCCAGGTCGCAGTCGCCCTCAGTGAAGCAGCGGTACAACTTCACCAGCATCTCGGCCACGCCCGGGATCGCTTCGGCGTCGATCTTCGCCTCGGTCGCCGCGGCCGTCGCCGCGGCCAGGGACAGCCCATCGACCGGGTCGATGTGCAGCATGACGATCGCGTCCGGGTTCTCCTGGGCGACCTGCTCGATCTCCACGCCGCCTTCGGCGCTGAGCATCAGCAGGTGCTTCTTGGCCGCCCGGTCGAGCGTGAAGCTCGCGTAGTACTCCTTGGCGATGTCGCTGGCGTGCTCGACCCACACCCGCTTGACGGTGTGGCCCTTGATGTCCATGCCGAGGATGTTGGCCGCGTGGTGGCGGACCTCGTCGGGGGTGTCGGCCAGCTTGATGCCACCGGCCTTGCCGCGCCCGCCGACTTGTACCTGGGCCTTGACCACGACTGGATAGCCGGCGTGCTCTGCCGCGACCACGGCGTCGTCGACCGTTTCGGCGACGTCGCCCGGTGACACCGGGATATCGAAGCGGGCGAAGTACTGCTTGCCCTGGTACTCGAACAGATCCACACGTACTCCTGATTCAGCTCTCTCGGTTGTCCAATTCGGCTTCCAGCCAGCCGGCGATGCCTTTGAGGCTGCTGCCCGGTCCGAAGATCTCGGCCACGCCTTGCTCGCGCAGGGCGCGAGCGTCGGCGTCGGGGATCACCCCGCCGCCGAAGACCAGCACGTCGCCCAGGTCGCGCTGGCGCAGTTCGTCCATCACGCGTGGGAACAAGGTGAGGTGCGCACCGCTGAGCAGGGACAGGCCGACGCCGTCGGCGTCCTCCTGCAGGACCGTCTCGGCGATGGCGCGGACCGTGGTC
>CAZMHG010000661.1:0-1903 GCA_964565975.1 uncultured Ilumatobacteraceae bacterium
CTGACGTCGGTGCTCTCGTCGAGCGGATCGCCGACCTTGAGCGTGGCGACCTGCTCGACGAGCGCGGCAACGAACCGATCGACGACCGAGCGGTGCACGAGGACCCGCTGTGTGGAGATGCAGCTCTGCCCGGCGTGGCTGAACCCGGCCACCTTGACCTTTGCCGCGGCCGACTTCCAGTCGCCGTCGCCTTCGATGATCAGCGGCGCGTTGTTGCCCAGCTCGAGGCCGACGCGCTTGCGCGGGGCCCGCGCCCGGATCCCCCAGCCGACCTCCGGCGAACCGGTGAACGTGATCAGGGCGACGTCCGGGTGGTCGACCAAGGCGTTGCCGACGGTGCCGCCGCCACCCGTGACCACCTGCAGGTAGTCGGCCGGCAGGCCGCACTCGTCGACCAGCATCCTGGCCAGTTCGATCGAGCTGAACGGTGTCTGGCTGGCCGGCTTGAGCACCACGGCGCAGCCGGCGGCGATCGCCGGGGCGACCTTGTGGACGACCAGGTTGAGCGGGAAGTTGAACGGCGCAATCGCGCCGATCACGCCGATCGGGACACGCAGGGTGAACCCCAGCTTGCCCTCGCCGGCTTGGATCGCGTCGAGCGGGACCACGTCGCCGGACAGCGTGCGCGCCTCGGCGGCGGCGAAGCGGAACGTCCCGACGGCGCGCTCGGCCTCGACCCTGGCGGTCTTGATCGGCTTGGCCGCTTCCTTGGCGACGATCGTGGCGAACTCGTCGCGGCGGGCGGCGAGACGCTCGGCAGCCCGGTCGAGGATCTCGGCGCGCCGCCACAACGGGAGCGGGTGATCGTGCATCGCCGCCTTGGCGCGCTGCACGGCGCGATCGACATCGGCCGCGGTCTGGGCGGGGATCTCGCCGATCACCGAGCCGTCGTACGGATTGCGAACCGTGATGGTGTCGGTCATGCGATGCACGATACTTGCGCCGTGTCGAGCCCACGTCACCCCTACCTGGACTGGCCGCACCCCATCGGCTTCGCCCACCGCGGCGGCGCGTCCGACGTACCCGAGAACACGATGCCGGCCTTCGAGTACGCCGTCGGGCTCGGCTACCGGTACGTCGAGACCGACGTCCAGGTCACCGCCGACGGCGTGCTGCTCGCGTTCCACGACAACGACCTGCAGCGCACCTGCGCCCGACCGGGAAGGATCAGCGAGCTGTCCTGGGCCGAGGTGTCGACCGCTCGCGTGGGTGGCCAAGCACCGATCCCGCTCCTCGACGACCTGCTCGGGACGTGGCCCGACCTGCGGGTCAACATCGACTGCAAGTCCGACCAGGCGGTCGACGCCCTGGTCGCCGCGCTGCGCCGGCACGCAGCGCTCGATCGCGTCTGCGTGGGGTCGTTCAGCGACATCCGGATCCGCCGGCTGCGGCGGCGGATGGGCCCCGCGTTGTGCACCGCGCTCGGGCCGGGCGCCGTTGCCGCGCTCACCCGCGGCGTGCTGCGACGGACCGCGGCGTGCGCTGCCCAGGTGCCGGTTCGTCAGGGTGGCCTCACCGTGACCAACGAACGGTTCGTCGAGCGGGCACATCGGTTGGGGCTCGCCGTGCACGTCTGGACGATCGACGACGCGACCGAGATGGACCGGCTGCTCGACATCGGCGTCGACGGGATCATGACCGACCGGCCGGCCGTGTTGCGCTCGGTGCTCGACCGGCGCGGCCAGTGGGCGACAGACGGCGGTGGGGTGTGATCCGGATCCCTGCCCTGGTCGAGCCGCACGCCCACCTCGACAAGGCCTTCCTCGCCGAACGGATCCCGAACCCGGCAGGCGACCTGATGGGCGCGATCAACGGGATGATCGCGCACCGCGGGTCGATCACCCGCGACGACACGATCGCCCGCGCCGAGCGCGCGGCGCGCCTGATGCACGCCCACGGCGTG
>CAZMHG010000662.1:0-1894 GCA_964565975.1 uncultured Ilumatobacteraceae bacterium
ACACGCCGCCGGGGATGCCGGTGCGCGACGTGCCGACGGTGTAGGACTCGGCGCTCGGCAGCTGGTAGCCGCCGGCGACACGCTCGAGCTCGGCGTCGTAGCGGAACCAGTTCGTCGTGTACGACGCTTCGACGGTCGAGGTCTTGGGTGGGCGGGAAAACCGATAGAACCCATCGATCGTCGAGTCCTCGGACCAGGTGACGCAGACGACTGGTTCGCCTCGCTGGTCGTCGGCAAGACCAAGTAGCTGTTGCCGCAGCGTCTTGGCGGCGGCGAGGGTCGACGCGTGGAGGTCGCCACGCAGCGAGAGCTTGCGGTCTCCGTCGAAGTCGACGATCTCGGTGTCGGACACGTCGACACGGCCGAGGTAGAGCGACATCAGCCGAACCCCGCGTAGGCTTCCCTGCGGGTGTGGTCGAGCACGACCCGTGTGAGGACCTGGCCGTCGAGGTGCACGGGGACCTCGATCCGTTGGGTGCTGCCGGCGGGCTGGAACCGGTCAGCGATAGCGGAGCGGGTTGGGGTGCCCTGACCGACGGCCAGGGACCCAGAGGCAGCGAGCGACAGGCCACCCATCGCGGACTCGACGAGCCCCTGGGAGCCGGCGATCCCGACAGCGAGACCTTCGCCGATGTGGCGGCCGAGAGCCATCGTCACGGTCGACGGCGAGTGGATCCCGAGCTTGTCCTTGATCCAGTCGGGGATGAAGTCGATCAGCCCCGACAGTGCGCCCTGCAGGAACCGGCCGACCGCGTCCTTGATGCCGTCGGCGAGGCCGCGCACGAGGTCGGTGCCCTTGTCCCACAGGGTGCGGGCGACATCCCCGATCCAACCGACGACCTTGCCGGGCAGCGACGTAGCGAACTCCCAGATCTTGCCGGCGAGCTCGGCGAGCTTGCCGGGCGCCTCGGTGACCGCGTTGGCGATCCACGACAGGACGGCCTTGCCCGCGTCGAGCATGTGCCCGGGTAGCTCGGCGGCGAACCCGATCGCCCATCCGATGACGGCGCCGACGAGGTAGCCGGCCCGCTCGGGGAACTTCGCGATCGCGTCACCGATCCACGACAGGGCGGCGCGACCCCACTCGCCGAACAGCTCGAGGAGCTTGGGGAGACCAACGTTCCAGATCCACTCGCCGGCCATGGCCAACAGCCCCCCGAGCGCGAGGAGGAGCTTGCCGATCCCCTGGATGACCCAGCCGGTGACGGCGATCTGCCACTTCGCGAACGCGGCGAGGATGTCGGGGATGTGGTCCTGGACCCATTGGCCGATCGCGCCGACCATCTTGTCGACCATCGGCCCGAGGACCGGTTCGATCTTCTCCCACAGGTGCCCGAGGATCTCGACGATCTTGTCGACGGCGCCCTGCCAGCCGCCCTCCTTGAACGCGTCGGAGACCTGGCGGAACGCGTCCTTGAGGAACTCGATGCCGGGCCGGATCGCCTCCATGGCCTGCGGGAGGTGATCGGCGAGCCACTTCGTGAGCTCGGTGAGGACCGGCATCACCTCGGTGCCGAGCTGGACCTGGAAGCCCTTCCACGCTGCGGCGAGGTCCTTCTGCGCACCCTTGGCGGCGCGCGCCTTCGCGATGCCGGCGTCGTCCATGACGAGCCCGTACTGCTCGGCCTCGTCCTTGTACGCGGCGAGCCCCTCGCGGCCCTGGTTGAGCATCGGGATCAGGTCGGCGCCGGTCTTGCCGAACAGCTGCTGAGCCAGGGCCGCCTTCTCGGGCCCGTCCTCCATGCCTGCGAACTTGTCGGCGACGTCGCCGAGGATGTCCCACATCGGGCGGAGCGCTCCGGTGGCGTCGCGCGTCGCGAACCCGAGCTTCTCGAAGTCGGGGCCGGCCGACGCGGCGGCGTCGTTGACCTTCTGCTGGGCGTCCGCGACGGCC
>CAZMHG010000663.1:0-1894 GCA_964565975.1 uncultured Ilumatobacteraceae bacterium
ACCACGTCGCGGTTCCTCACCGCGATGTGCGCCTTGTCGCCGGTGCCGATCACGATCGACGGTGGCGCGCCGCTGCGCCGCCGGCCGATGGCCGCGCTGCAGGACGCGCTCGCCGCGCTCGGCACCCACGTCGCCCGCGCCGGCTCGGGCGGCGACCTGCCGGTCACCGTCCACGGATTGCGCGCCGGCGGTACCGTCCGGCTTCCGGGAGACATCAGCAGCCAGTTCGTCAGCGCGCTGATGATGATCGGCCCGTGCCTGGAAGGCGGCCTGCACATCGAGCTGACCTCGCCGCTGGTGTCCCGCCCGTACGTCGAGATGACCGTTGCGGTGATGGCCGCGTTCGGCGCCACCGGCGTCGCGGTCGCCGCGTCGTCGGTGACGATCCCGCAGGGCGAGTACCGGCCGTGCAGCTTCCAGGTCGAGCCGGACGCCAGCTCGGCGAGCTATCCGCTCGCTGCCGCGGCCGTCACCGGCGGGCGGGTCACCGTGCCCGGCCTGACCGCCGCGTCGATCCAGGGCGATGCCCGCTTCGTCGAGATCCTCGGCCGGATGGGGGCGGCCACCGGCACGGCGCCCGATGGGCTGAGCGTGCGCGGTGAGGTGACCCACGGCGTCGACGTGGACATGGCCGACATCAGCGATCTGGTCCCGACGCTCGCCGCGGTGGCGATGTTCGCCCACTCGCCGACACGCATCCGCGGTGTCGGCTTCATCCGGGCCAAGGAGAGCGACCGCCTCGGCGACCTGGCGACGGAGCTGTGCAAGCTGGGCGGCGACGTACAGGCCACGCCGGACGGGCTGCTGATCAACCCGGCGCCGCTGCACGGTGCCCGGCTGGCAACACACCACGACCACCGCCTGGCGATGGCCTTCGGCCTGATCGGCCTGCGCGTCCCGGGTGTGGAGATCGAGGAGCCCGGCGTGGTCGCCAAGAGCTGGCCGGCCTACTGGACGATGCTGGAGCACCTGCGATGACCGCCCGGATCGCGGGGGCGCCGGCGCCGGGGGAGCAGCGGCCACGCGTCGCCGCGTTCGACGTCGACGGCACCCTCACCGTGCGCGACTGCGTGGTGCCCTTCCTGCAACGGCTGGGGGGTCGGCGGGGCATGCTCGCTGCGGCGGCGCGCCGGCCGCTGGACACGCTCTCCGGTGTCGCCCGACGCGACCGTGACCGGGTCAAGGACGTGTTCGTCGGCGGGGTGTTCCGCGCCCGACGTGTCGCCGACGTCGCCGCGATCGGCACCACGTTCGCCCAGTACGTCCACGACCACTGGCTGCGCGCCGACGTCCTCGCCCGGCTCCGCTGGCACCAGCGCCATGGCGACCCGACGGTGCTCGTGTCGGCAAGCCTCGGGCCCTACCTGCGCCCGCTCGGCGGGATGCTCGGCGTCGACGACGTCCTGTGCACCGACGTCACGACCGACGGCGCCACCTACGCCGACCGGCTGGTCGGCGGCAACTGCCGCGGTCCGGAAAAGGCCCGCAGGCTGCGTTCCTGGCTGGACACCCGCGGCCTGGCCGGCGCCGAGGTGTGGGCCTACGGCGACAGCGCCGGCGACCGCGAACTGCTGGCATGCGCCGACCACCCCCAGCTGGTCGCCGGTGTGGTGATCCCCGAAGCGCCGCCCGGAGCGCAACCGTGATCCGTGCCCTCGTGCGTGAAGCGCGGCCCAAGCAGTGGGCCAAGAACCTGCTCGTGCTCGCCGCGCCCGCCGCAGCCAAGGTGCTCACCCACGGGCCACAGCTGTGGCGCAGCCTGCTCGCGCTCGTCGCGTTCTGTCTGGCGGCGAGCGGCACCTACTTCTGGAACGACGTCCTCGACGTCGAGGCCGATCGGCGCCACGCCACCAAGCGCCGCCGGCCGAGCGCCGCCGGCGAGATCGGGTTGCCG
>CAZMHG010000664.1:0-1871 GCA_964565975.1 uncultured Ilumatobacteraceae bacterium
TGGGTGCGCTCACCGGCGAAGCGCGCTACACCAACCACGCCGACCGCATCCTGCGGGTCCTCGCCAACGTCGCGGCGATGCACGGCGCCGCCTCGCTGACCGTCGCCGTCGCCCACCTGCGCAGCGTTGGGATCACCGAGGTGGTGATCCCCGGCGGTGAGGCCGACCTGCTCGCCGAGTACCGCCGCGCCTGGCGCCCCGAGGCGGTCCTCGCCTGGGGCGAGCCGTACGACAGCCCGTTGTGGACCGGGCGCACCGCGGGGCACGCATACGTGTGCCGCAACTACGCCTGCCAGCTGCCGGCGTCCACGCCGAGCCAGCTGGCCGGGCAGCTCGCCGAGTAGGCGCTCCGGCCATCGTCAGGAGGTGGCGGCGCGCTCCAGGATGTGCACGCCGCAGGCCGAGCCGAGGCCGATCACGTGGGCCAGGCCGACCTTCGCCCCGGCGATCTGGCGCTCACCGGCCTCGTCGCGCAGGTGATGGCAGATCTCCCACACGTTGGCGATCCCCGTCGCGGCGATCGGGTGACCCTTGGACTCCAGCCCGCCGGAGACGTTGACCGGCATCGTGCCGTCACGCCACGGCGCGCCGGAGTTGAAGAAGTCGACGGCGCCGCCTTCGGGGCACAGCATCAGGTTGTCGTAGTGCACCAGCTCGGCGGTGGCGAAGCAGTCGTGAAGCTCGACCAGGTCCAGGTCCTCGGGCCCGATGCCGGCTTGCTCGTAGGCCTGACGTGCCGCGTTGCGGGTGAGCGTGTTGACGTTCGGCAGCACCTGGCAGGCCTCCTCCCACGGGTCGGTCGTCAGCACCGACGCGGCGACCTTGACGGCGCGGCGCTGCTGCTCGCCCGACAAGGTCTTCAGCTTCGCGTCGCTGACCACGACAGCCGCCGCAGCGCCGTCGCAGTTGGCCGAGCACATCGGGCGGGTGTTCGGGTTGGCGATCATCACGTCGCCCATGATCTGCGCGAGCGACATCGCCTTGGTGTATGCGGCGAGCGGATTGAGCGTGCTGTGGGCGTGGTTCTTCTCGCTGATCCGGGCGAACAGCTCGAAGCTGGTCCCGCCGTACTTGTGGCCGTACTCCATGCCGATCTGGGCGAAGGTGCCCGGCATCGTGTCGGTACCGATCCGGCCGTCCACCGGAGCCACGGCTCCGTAGCGGCCGCGCTTGGTCCACTCCTTGCCGTCGGGCTTGGCCGCTCCGCCGGACAGCAGCCCGGCCCCGGCGAGCTTCTCGACGCCGACTGCCAACCCCATGTCGCACTCGCCGGCCTTGATCGCCATGATCGCCGTGCGCAGCGCGGTCGCTCCGGTCGCGCACGCGTTGGACACGTTGTACACGGGGACGCCGGTCTGGCCGATCTGCTTCTGGATCTGCTGGCCGATGCCCATCGCCCCACCCATCAGGTTCCCGGCGGCGAGCACCCCGATGTCCTTCATCGTCACGCCGCCGTCGGCCAGCGCGGCCATCGCTGCCTCGCTGGCCAGATCGACGGTGTCCTTGTCCGGGTGCTTGCCGAACTTGGTCATGTGGATCCCGAGGATCCAGATGTCGTCACTGGCCATGGTCGACCTTCTCTCGTGTGCTCGTGTGCTCGTGTGCTCGTCTGGTCTGCCTGGGTGCGGTGCGCGGGTGCACGGGCTCCGGGCGCTGTTGGGGCCGGGCCCGGTCGGCCGCGCCCGATCGGTCCGATCGGGGGCGCCGACCGCGTGCTGATCAGGTGGCCGGCTCGAACCCGAAGCCGATGGCCTCGGTGCCGTCGTCGTCGGTGCCGAGGGAGTAGGTGGCGAGGCGCACCGACATGCCCAGGCGGATGTGCTCGGGGTCGGGCTCGACGTTGATGATGTTGGCCCGCACGCTGGTGCCCT
>CAZMHG010000665.1:0-1869 GCA_964565975.1 uncultured Ilumatobacteraceae bacterium
GAGCACTTCTTCGACGGCTACCGCAACAACCCGGAGTTCTCGCTCCGCGTGCTCGAGGGCGCGGTCATGGCCGGCGTCGACTGCCTCGTGCTCTGCGACACGAACGGCGGCTCGCTGCCGTTCGACATCGAGCGCATCGTCGGTGAGGTGCACGACCACATCGCCGGCGGAGCGCAGATCGGCATCCACCTGCACAACGACACCGGGTGCGGCGTCGCGAACGCGCTCGCCGCGGTGCGCGCCGGCGCGGCGCAGGTGCAGGGCACGATCAACGGCTACGGCGAGCGCGTCGGCAACTGCGACCTCGTGCCGATCATCGCGAACCTCACCCTCAAGATGGGCGTGCAGACGCTGCCCGAGGGTCGCCTCGAACGGCTCACGAAGGTCTCGCACCACATCGCCGAGATCGTGAACTTCACGGTCGACCCCCAGCAGCCCTACGTCGGCTCGTCGGCGTTCGCGCACAAGGCGGGCCTGCACACGAGCGCGATCTCGCGGCGCAAGGACGCCTACGAGCACATCGATCCGTCGCTCGTCGGCAACGGCACGCGCTTCCTCGTGAGCGAGATGTCGGGTCGCTCCACGCTCGAGCTGAAGGCGCAGGAGCTCGGCCTCGAGCTCGACGGCAAGGTGCTCGGCGACGTCGTCGACCAGCTCAAGCAGCTCGAGCACGACGGCTACCACTTCGAGGCCGCCGACGCGTCGCTCGAGCTGCTGATGCGCCGGGCCTGCGGCTGGGAGCAGGACTTCTTCAGGGTCGAGAGCATGCGCGTGATCACCGACGAGCACCAGGCCGGCGAGTTCACCACCGAAGCGACGGTGAAGGTGTGGGTCGGCGACGAGCGCAGCGTGCACACAGCCGAGGGCAACGGCCCGGTGAACGCGATCGACTCGGCGCTGCGCGCCGCAGTGGTGGCCGCCTACCCGCAGCTGTCCAAGATCCACCTCACCGACTTCAAGGTGCGCATCCTGGACGGCGCGACGGCGACCGGCGCCGTGACGCGCGTGCTCCTCGACGCCACCGACGGCGAGCGTGACTGGACCACGATCGGCGTGTCGCCGAACATCATCGAGGCATCCTGGCAGGCATTGGAGGAGTCGCTGATCTACGGCCTGGTGCACGCCGGCACGCACGAGACCCCCTGCTAGAAAGGGGATCGCTATGGCCGCACCGGAGTTCGCCCCCACCCAACCGATCGACGACGCTCGGGGATACCGGTCGCCGGCGCACGTGCCTGGGTCGTGGATGCCGCAGCGTCCGGGCGACATCGACGGGTTCCAACCGGCCGGTCCTCGGCTCGGGTTCCAAGGCCCAGATCAGGGGTACGCCCTCAAGATCGCCGCAGGGTTCGGCGATCGTTTGGCCCTGCAGCCGGGCGAGCACGCTGCCGACGCGTTGCGCGGCTGCGTCGGCGTCGCGTTGCGCCGGGCGTCGATGTTCAGCCGCGCGCCCGTCGTCCACGACCTGACGGTGGCATTCACCGTGTGGGGGTTCCTCGACGCCAACCCGCCGGCCGAGCTCGTCGGCCTGCGCGGCGAGTTGTTCCCCGGCGTCGGATCCGGGCACCACTACGACGCCGCCCGGGCGATCGTCGACATGGTGCCGGAGAGCACCCTGCGCATGTCCCCGGCCCAGGTCGCCAGCGCCTATCCGGGCCGCTGGCGCGACCTCGTCGGGGTGTAGCCAGCGCGCCCGGTCAGCGCGCACGACGCAGCGCGCCCGGTCAGGGCGCAAGACGTAGATGGAAGCTCTTCGCCCGGGTCAGGTGCTCGTAGCCGAGCGTCGACAGCGTGACGCCGCGGCCGGTGTCCTTGACGCCCGTCCAGGCCAACGCCGGGTCCAGGTAGTCGGCACGGTTCATGAACACC
>CAZMHG010000666.1:0-1864 GCA_964565975.1 uncultured Ilumatobacteraceae bacterium
CGACGGACTCGAAGATCGGGCGGCGCGCCGCAATGCTGGCGATGCTCGATCCCACCCCGCCGGCCCCGACGACGACCACCCGCATGGGCGAACGGTAGCGGACGTGGATGGTGCGGCACTGACTGGCGAGTCAGCGACGCCCACCTGGGGCCCGGTGCCGCGCGCTAGTAGGCGAATGCCCGGCGCGACGCGGTGGCGCCGACGAGGCGGTTGATCCGCCGTGCCAGGTACGGGCTGAACGAGCCGCGGTGCTGGCGTTGCAGCTCGGGCAGCATCCAGTCGTGGGCGGTCACCTTGCTGCGGCACGCGGCCGTGGCACAGCCGCACTCGAACTCCTGGAAGTCGCTCGAGTTGGCCGTCGCGTACTCGAAGGTCAGCTCCTCGCCGACGGCGATTCGGCGGGCAGCGACGATCACGGCTGCTCCGCTGAGCTGGCAGTTCGGCGCGCACGAGTGGTTGACGAAGTCGGCCGGCTCGGGCTCGTGGCCGGCGGCGAGGTACAGGTCGTCCTCGATCTGCACGCTGCGCTGTTGCTGGCTGATGGGGAGCAGGCCGAACTCGGGGCGGGCCAGTGTGCGCCCGCCGAAGGCGACGACGACCTCGCCGGGCAGGATCTCCGCGGTGGCGAAGACGCCGAAACCGGAGAGCGCCGAGACCTGCGCCGTGGCTTTCGGGGAGAGATAGCTGACGCCCATCGGCGGCAAGTCTGTGTGCGCGGTCGGCGATCGTCTACTCGCTGACTGGTCAGCGAAACTGACCGGTGGGCCAGTCAGGCTGTGCCGGCGATCAGCGCATCGGCCGGCAAACACGCCGCGATGCCGCGACGGGCGGCCGCTAGAGTTTGCGGCCACGCATCACGAGTGACCGGTCCGTCCGTTCCGGCAACCGGGGAGGAAGCCCCACGGTGCCTTCCCGTTTCGACGGGGATGTGGCCCGAAGTCCGGGCAACGTGCTTCCTCGTGCCGCGCAGCATCCGCCCAACGTGAACCGCGCCCGAGGAGGTCGACAAGATGGCATCAGCGCCGCTCCCCGTGACGGGCGCGTGGATGCCGGGCGACCCGTCGCGCGGCCGCCGCTTCTTCCACCTCGGCCGCCCACTGGCGCTCGAGGGCGGGGCGACGCTGGCCGACGTCACGCTGGCCTACGAGACCTGGGGGACGCTGAACGACGACGCGTCGAACGCCGTGTTGCTGTGCCACGCGTGGACAGGCGACAGCCACGCGTCCGGGCCGGCGAACGACCCCGGCTGGTGGGACGGCGTGGTCGGTCCCGGCCTGCCGATCGACACCGATCGCTACTACGTGGTGTGCGCCAACGTGCTCGGCGGGTGTCAGGGCTCGACCGGGCCGGCGTCACCCGACCCTCAGGGCGGGCGCCCCTACGGCAGCAGGTTCCCCGTGGTGACGATCCGCGACATGGTCCGCGCCGAGGCCCGGCTCAGCGACCATCTCGGTGTCCGGCGGTGGCGCTGCGTGATCGGCGGCTCGATGGGTGGGATGCAGGTGTTGGAGTGGGCGATCACCTACCCCGAGCGGGTCGGCTCGATCGTGCCGGTGGCGACGTGCGCACAGGCCACCGCGCAGCAGATCGCGTGGGGCGCGATCGGGCGCAGGGCGATCCGCATGGACCCGAAGTGGCGTGGCGGCGACTACTACGACGCGGCGCCGGGCGACGGCCCCTCGGCCGGCCTGAGCGTGGCGCGGATGGTCGCCCAGGTGACCTTCCGCAGCGACAACGTGTTCACCGACCGGTTCGGCCGCGAGGTCGCCGACGGCGAATCCCTGCGCGACCACCTGGACCTGTGGCAGCGGTTCGAGGTCGAGCGGTACCTCGACTACCACGGCGACAAGCTGGCCCGCCGCTT
>CAZMHG010000667.1:0-1862 GCA_964565975.1 uncultured Ilumatobacteraceae bacterium
TACATCGACGGCCGCCTGGCCACGGCCGCCTCGCTTGCCGAGCTGACCGCGACGATGGTCGAGCTTCACGGCCAGCACTCGCACCGCCAGCTGGTGTCGACCGTCGACCAACGCGCCGCGCTCGATGCATGGGCCGGTGTCGACCTGGGCGAGCTGCAACGGGTGCGCGGCGAGATCCGCGCCGCCCGAGCGCAGCTCGACGCGCTCGGCGGCGACAGCCGCGAACGGGCCCGCCAGCTGGACCTCCTGCAGTACCAGTCGGCCGAGTTGCACCGCGCTGCGCTCGACGATCCCGACGAGGACGACCGGCTGGCCGCCGAGGCGGAGGTCTTGTCACGCGCCGAGGCGATCCGCGACGCAGCGGCGGCGGCCGACCAGCTCCTTCGTGGCGACGGTGGCGCGCTGGACGCCGCCCGGTCGGCGATCCATGCCCTGGCGCCGACCACCGACATCGCCGCGCTCGATGCCCTCGCCGGCCGGGTGCGCGCAGCGGTGGTGGAGCTCGACGACGTCGCCGACGAGCTCCGCCGTCAGTGCGAGGCGATCGCCGACGACCCCGGCCGCGCCGATGCGATCCGGCGCCGTCGCCAGGAGCTCCGCGATCTGCAACGCAAGTACGGCGACTCGCTGGCCGAGGTGATCGACTTCCGCGAGCGAGTCGACGCCTCGCTGCTCGCGATGGCTGGGGACGACGAGCACCGATCCGCGCTCGACGCGGTGCTGGCCACGCTCGCCGACGACGAGCTGCGCGCCGCGCGAACGGTCGCCGAAACGCGGGCACACGGCGCCGCGGGCCTGGCAGGTGAGATCACCAGGCACCTTCACGAGCTGGGCATGGCCCATGCCCGGGTCGCCGTCGCCGTCGACGGCCCGCCGCCCGGCGACGACGTGACGATCCAACTGGCGGCCAACCCGGGCAGCCCACTGCTGCCGATCGCCAAGTCCGCCAGCGGTGGAGAGCTGGCCCGGATCATGCTCGCCACGCGGCTGGTGCTCTCCGCCGACCCTGGCACGATGGTCTTCGACGAGGTCGACGTGGGGATCGGTGGCGCGACCGCGTCGATCGTTGCCAGCAAGTTGGCGGCCCTCGCCGAACGGCGCCAAGTGCTGGTCGTCACCCATCTGGCGCAGGTCGCAGCAGTCGCCGATCATCACCTGGTGGTCGACAAGTCGGTGTCCGGCGGGGTGACCACCGCGTCGGCCAGCCCGGTGGACGGCCAGGCACGCGTCGACGAGGTGGCCCGCTTGCTCTCCGGAAAGCGCAGCGCGACGGCGCTGGCTCACGCCGCCGAGCTGATCGCCTCCCGGCGGCGCTGACGGCGCTCGTACCAGCGCAGGAACCCCGACGCCGCCCACAGCGTGAGCGTGCCGCCGACCGCGTCGAGGAAGTAGTGGTTCGCGGTGACGACGATGGCGAACAGGGTGAGCACGGGATACAGACCCCACAGCACCTTGACCCATCGGCGGCGCACCAGCGGGATGACGACCAACGCGCACCACAACGCCCAGGCGAAGTGCAGGCTGGGCATCGCCGCGAACTCGTTGGCCATCGCCTTGACCGCCTTGGACTGATAGGACCACAACCCGCCGAAGCGGTCCATCGTGTCGACGAAGCACTGCCCGATGATCGGCAGCCTCGACGGCCCGGGCGCCGGGATCGAGTCGTTGCACAGCAGCAGGCGGGGAGGGGTCAGCGGGAACGCGTAGTACCCGATCAGGGCCATGCCGGTGGTCGCCGCGAGCAGGTTACGGGCGCGCATGTACGACCCCGGTCGGCGGATGAACAGCCACAGCATGATCGACGCGGTGATCATGAAGTGCAGCGTTCCGTAGTAGATGTTCATCGACTTGATGAACCAGCG
>CAZMHG010000668.1:0-1861 GCA_964565975.1 uncultured Ilumatobacteraceae bacterium
GCCTTGCTGTTCACCACGATCATCGTCCTCGGCCCGCTCGTGGCCGGCCCGTTCGCCCGCTGGGTGTCGCCGCTGATGAGCAAGCTGCGCCCCGTGTCGGGGACGATCGCCGCGCGCAACGCGGCACGCAACCCCAAGCGCACCGCGCTCACCGCCGGCGCGCTGGCGATCGTGGTGTCGCTGTTCATCGGCGTGGCCACGCTCGGCTCGTCGGCCAAGGCCACGGCCGCGCAGGTGCTCAACGCCAACATCGCCAGCGACTACGTCGTCGTGTCGAAGACGTCGAACGGCAGCGGCGGCATCCCCACGTCGCTGGCCGACGAGATCAACGCCAGCGGCGTGGGTCAGGCACTCGGTGTCGGGGTGACCGTGGTCAAGCTCGACCCCGACGGGGAGGCGGGCCCGAAGAAGGCGAGCTCGGAGATGGTCTACGTCGCCGACGGCGCGCTGGCCGCGCAGGTCATGAACCTGCCGTTCGACACGGGCAGCTTCGCCCAGTTGGTCGGCGACTCGGCGCTCGTCTCACGGAAGACGGCCACGGACCAGAACCTGAAGGTTGGGTCCACCGTCGTGGTCACCCTGCCCGACGGGACGACCCCCACGCTCACGGTGGTCGGCATCTTCAACTCGACGGCGTTCCGTGGCTGGATGCTGCCGCGCAGCCTGTTCAGCGGCGAGGCCAACCAACTGACCGACTTCGCGGTGTACGTCAAGTCCGTCAAGGCGTCGGCCGAGGAGACGATGAAGGCGATCGTCGCCACGTACCCGACGACCAAGCTGCAGAGCATGGGCCAGTACGTCTCGTCGCAGGCCGACCAGGTCGACCAGTTCCTCAACCTGATCTACGGGCTGCTCGGGATGTCGATGTTCATCGCCATCGCCGGCATCGTGATCACGCTGCTGCTCGCCGTGTACGAGCGGCGCCGTGAGCTGGGTCTGGTGCGGGCCGTCGGCATGACCCGTCGCCAGGTGCGCTCCAGCGTGACCGGCGAGTCGCTGCTCACCGCGCTGCTCGGCACGGTGCTCGGCGTCGTGCTCGGCATCGCTCTCGGCTGGCTGATCGTCCAGGCGCTGAAGGACGAGGGCCTGTCGGTCTTCCGCCTGCCGCTGGCGACCCTCGTCACCGCAGCAGTCGGGGCGGTCATCCTGGCGCTGATCGCCGCCTTCCTTCCCGCACGCCGGGCAGCCAAGGCGGACATCCTCGACGCAATCGCCACGACGTGACCGACCCGGGATCCGAAGGCGCGTCACACCCACCGGCCACACTGGAGCAGATGGGCATCACCGACCACGCCACCGGCGTTGGCAACGCCGGCACGGCAACCGCCGGCGACGCGGCGCGCGGGCTGACCTCCGCCGAGGTCGCCGCGCGGGTCGCCGAGGGGCACAGCAACGTGGTGCCCAAGGCGCCCAGCCGGTCGATCGGCGACATCGTGCGGTCCAACGTGTTCACCCCGGTCAACCTGATCGTGGTGATCCTCGCCGCGCTGGTGGTCGCCGCCGGATCGCCGAAGGACGCGCTGTTCGGCCTGCTGATCGTCGCCAACAGCGCCGTCGGCATCGTCCAAGAGGTGCGCGCCAAGCGTTCGCTGGATCGCCTACGGGTCGTCAGCGCACCCAAGGCGCACGTCCTGCGTGACGGCCGCGAGGTCGAGCTGGACACCGATGCGTTGGTGCTCGACGACGTCGTGCGGCTGCACGCCGGATCGCAGGTCGTCGCCGACGGCCAGGTGGTGGTCAGCGACAACCTGGAGATCGACGAGTCGTTGCTCACCGGCGAGGCCGATGCGATCGACAAGCGCGTCGGCGACCCGGTGCTGTCGGGCAGCGCCGTGGTTGCCGGCACGGGTCTGGTTCGTCT
>CAZMHG010000669.1:0-1859 GCA_964565975.1 uncultured Ilumatobacteraceae bacterium
TGCATCGCGGGCACCGTGCGGTGATCGACGAGGTCTGCCGGCTGGCCAGGGAGCAGGACGTCCGATCCGTGGTCGTCACCTTCGATCGGCACCCGGCGAGCGTGGTCCGGCCGGAGTCGGCGCCGCGGCTGCTGACCGATCTCGACCAGAAGCTGGAGCTGCTCGCCGCCACCGGTGTCGACGCCACGGCATTGGTCCACTTCGACGCCGATCAGGCCAACGAGTCGGCATCCTCGTTCGTCGAACGTGTCCTGGCCGGCGCGCTCGGCGTGTCCACGGTGGTCGTCGGCGAGGACTTCCACTTCGGCCGCAACCGCGGCGGCAGCGTCCCGATGCTGCGTGAGATGGGCGCCGTGCTCGACTTCGACGTCCAACCCGTCGAGCTGCTCGCCCGTTTCGACGGGGTGGACGAGCCGATCAGCTCCACCTCGATCCGCCGCGCCCTGGCGGGGGGCCAGGTCGAGCTCGCCGCACGGATGCTCGGCCGCCCGTTCCAGGCACGCGGCCGGGTCGTCCAGGGCGACCAGCGCGGCCGGTTGCTCGGCTTTCCCACCGCCAACGTCGAGGTGCCCTCGGCGGTCTGCCTGCCGGCCGACGGGGTGTACGCCGGCGTGTACATCCACCCCGACGGGTCGCGCCACGGCACGGCGATCAACCTCGGTCGGCGCCCGACGTTCTACGCCCATGCCGACCATTCGCTGCTCGAGGCGCACCTGTTGGGGTATGAGGGCGATCTCTACGGCGAGGCGGCGAAGGTGGAGTTCACGCACTTCCTGCGCAGCGAGCGCAAGTTCGACGGGATCGACGCGCTCGTCGCCCAACTGAAGAACGACATCGACGCGGCCAACGACGCGGTGCGCCCGCTGCTCTGAGCACTCTCGCCCTGCCATAGGTTTCGGCGATGACCTCGCCGATGATGTCCCAGCAATGGTGTCCAAGCAATGGTGTCCCAGCAATGGTGTCCCAGCGATGATGTGCCAGTGATGATGTCCCAGCAGGAGATCTCCGACCGCCTGGAGATCCAGGACCTGATGCTGCGCTACACGCACGCGGTCGACACCCGCGACTGGGACGCCTTCCGCCGCGTCTTCACCGACGACGCGTTCGTCGACTACACCGCGTTCGGCGGCGTCGCCGGCACGGTGTCCGACGTCGTCGGCTTCCTCGAAGCGGTGATGCCGATGTTCTCCGCGTTCCAGCATCACGTCACCCCGCCGATGATCGACTTCGCCCCGGCGGCGACGGATGACGCGCCGCCAAGCCGGGCGACGGCGCGCACGATGTGCCACAACCCGATGGTCTTCCCGCAGTCCGACGGCACGCCCCACGTGTTCGTCTGCGGCCTGTGGTACGCCGACGAACTGCGGCGCACCGACGCAGGATGGCGGATCAGCCGGCGCGTCGAGGAGCGCGGCTACGTCGACCGCTTCCCCACCGAGCTCGGTGGGTGACACAGCACGTCCGTCGCCCCTCAGTCCGTCGGCGGCACGCGCCCGTAGGTCGTGGTGCGTTGTTCGGCCCGCCGGCCGAGTTGCTCGGTCAGCTGGGTGAACCGTTGCGGGGTCATCGCCTGGCCGTGGGCCGCGCCGGCGGCGCGGGAGATGTTCTCGTCCATCAGCGTCCCGCCCAGGTCGTTGCAGCCGGCCTGCAGCAGTTGTCGCGCGCCGTCGGTGCCGATCTTGACCCATGACACCTGGATGTTTGGGATCAGCCCGTGGTACACGAGTCGCGCCACGGCGTGCACCAGCAACGTCTCGCGGAACGTCGGGCCGCGGCGGGCCTGCTTCATCAGGTAGATCGGCGAGGCCATGTGCACGAACGGCAGGCCGACGAACTCGGTGAACCCGCCGGTCTCGCGC
>CAZMHG010000670.1:0-1846 GCA_964565975.1 uncultured Ilumatobacteraceae bacterium
TGGCGTCGAGCTCGGCGATGAGCGTTTCTTGCTCGGCCGCCAGGGCGTCGCGCTGAGCGCGGAGGGATTCGAGGAAGTTCATTTCTTGTCCTTTGACGGGGATCGATGGGTGGCGAGCACGGCCCGGTACTTCAGGACTCGTGCATCAATGCCCTCCGTCTGGCCGGCGGCCCTCGCGTCGGGTGCAGTCGATTCGCGTTGGCCGGCGGCCCTCAGCGATTCGAGAAGAGGCTCAACGTTCTTCAAGCCGACCATTTCCGTGAAACGGGCCACGAAGAGCGGGTCGGCGAAGCTGTCGAGAAACCAGTCGGTGCCCGAACGCATCCCAGTGGACGCCATCGGATAGGCACCGAACGTCACAGGCCCGAACTCGGGCACTCGCTTGATGTTGACGATGGTGCGCTCGGGCAACATGTCGGGGTTGTGCGGCGTCGGCGCAGTCGGGTAGTCAACCTTGACGCCCGAGTCGTCGATGCCGAACCGGAACGATGCGCCGAGCTGGCCGGCACGGATGGCCGGCTTGAGGTCGTTGACGTACGAAGCGTCGAACAGCTCGACGTCGGCGATGACACCGTCACGTGCCGAGCGGACCGACAGCGGCGTGCCGATCGGCTTGTTGCCGACCTGCGGGTCTTTGCCGTGCTCGTACAGCACTCGGAACTTGGTGCCGTTGGAGCGGAGCACGTTGTCGAACGCGCCGGGAGCGATGCGCTCCAGGAAGTGACCTTCGGCGCGTGAGTTGATCTCGGTCCACTGGTCGAACACGGCGAACTTGACGCGCATCACGTCTTTGCCGTCGTCGGTCGAGCGCAAGCTGACGGAATCGCTGAACTCGCACATGCGCACAGCGCTCTCGACGGACGCGCTGCGTTCGTTGTCGGACATCGTTGCCTCCGAACGGCCAACGAGATCGGCCGGGATGATCCAGAACTTGCAGACGGCATCAGGGGCGATGTCGCCGGCCACGACCTCGCAGGACCGTGCACCGTCGTAGAACTCGCAATTGGCGCAAACCAGACCGTCACGAGCGAACGGCGAGACCTCGACGTAGTGCGACCCGTCGGGGCCGCTCGTCTGGTCGAACTGACCGAACTGCTCGACGACGCCCTCGATGGCGCACTCGAGCGCGCACTGGCGGGAGGAGAGCGGGTGCGGCACTGATTCGGGTAGCTCTTGGCCCATCATTGGCCCCAGGTCGCTCATGGCTGCACCGCGTTCTGAACTGGCGCTGGAGGCGCCGGCGCTGATGCCGGCAACCCGGGCAGGTTGTATTCGCTGTCATCCCACGGCGGCCGGTCCTCGAGCTGGCGGCCTTCGTTGACCGATTCGAGCTTGTTGGCCAGCGCCAGCTGGTGGACTTCCATGCGGGTCAGCGCATCCATGCGCAGGATGGCGTCGGTGTTGAACTTGACCTGGTAGGGCTGAGCAATCAGCGCTGACAGGGCGTCTTCGATGTCGACCAGCCACGGTTGCAGGCTGTACTTAAGGAAGTGCAGGTCGGCTTGCGAGGTGTTCGAGTACGTCACCGATTGCCCGGATACCGCGGCGTAGATCATCGACGGCGGCACGCCCCAGAAGCGGGCGGCCTGCTCGCATTCGAAACGCAGGAGATCGATGTACTGGGTTTCGTTCGGGTCGGTCTGGAGCCCCTCGAGCTTCAAGCCGGAGCCCAGCACGAGCGTTTCACGGCTGTTGCGGGTGGCCTTGTTGACCGCGTCCTTGATGGCCTGCGCCTGCTCGGGCGTCAGGTTTTGGTCGCTGTAGGCCACCTTCGTGGGATGTGCACCGTCACCGAAGAACCGGGCGCCGTAGTCCTCGGCGGCCAGTGAGGTGCCGATCGACGTCT
>CAZMHG010000671.1:0-1844 GCA_964565975.1 uncultured Ilumatobacteraceae bacterium
GGAGGGTGATCTCGGCCGCCAGGTGCGGCTGCTTGATCGCGTCGAGGATGCTGCCCGGCTGACGCACGGCGCGGTACTCGGGCAAGCTGCGCCCGGCCTGGCGCATGAACCACACGGGGGTGTGCGCGCCGGCGCGGCCGGCCGCGGCGTCGAGGAACGGGACGCCGATCGGCGCCGGAGCGGTTGTGGGCATCGCCGAGCCACGCTACCGGGGCGGTTTTCGGGGGGTCACTCCTAGACTTGAACGACCCATATCGAGGCTCCCCGGATGACGTTGCACCACCCCGACCTAGCTGACGAGCAGGCATTCATCGATCACGCGTACCAGTGCCTGGAACGCACCAAGCAGGACGCGTGGAAGCTGCACGACATCCACGAGGGCACCCTCGGTGGCACCGTGCAGGCGCGCTACGAGCGTGACGTGTTCGACGAGGCGATGGTCAACCGGCTGACCACCCTCGACCTCGGTGACGCCGCGCTGGTGTTCGGCCGGATCGACCGCCTGGACGGGTCCGCCGGCCCCAACGGCGCGGCGACGGACCCAACTGGCACCGATGGCACCGTGACCGGCAACGCCGGGTACGAGTCGTTCCACATCGGCCGCCTCGCCGTGGCCGACGAACACAGCGACCCGGTCGTGGTCGACTGGCGGGCACCCGTCGCCGAGCCGTTCTACCGGGCCACCGGCAAGGACACGATGGGCCTCGCCCGCCGCCGGCACTTCGCCGTGCAGGGCCGCCGCTTGCTGGGGATCGAGGACGAGCTGTTCGGCGCCGGCCATCTCGGCGTCGACAACGAGGACATCACCGCCGACCTGTCGCGGCCGACGAACCTGCGCGGCTACTCCACGCTGCTCAGCGCGCTCGAACGCGGCCGGACCGGCCAGCTGGGCGACATCGTCGGCACCATCCAGGCCGAGCAGGACCTGATCATCCGCTCGCCGCAGGCTGGTGTGCTGGTCGTCCAGGGCGGGCCGGGCACCGGCAAGACCGTGGTCGCCCTGCACCGTGCCGCGTACCTGCTGTACACCTACCGGTTCCCGCTCGAGGACCAAGGCGTGCTGGTCATCGGGCCGAACCGGGTGTTCCTGCGGTACATCGAGCGTGTCCTGCCGTCGCTCGGCGAGGCCGGGGTCGAGCAGGTGGTCCTCGCCGACCTGGTGCCCGACGTGCAGTTCGCCCGGCCGGGCGAGGAACCGACCGACACGCCGCTGGCGGCGCGGGTCAAAGGCGATGTGCGCATGGCAGCGGTCATCGACCAGGCCGTCGCCGACCGCGGTCGCCCGTTGCGCGAGGACGTCGTGGTCCCGTTCCGGTCGGGCTTCATCCGCCTACGCGCCACCGACACGCAGCGCGTCGTGCGCGCCGCGCAACGCCGCTTCCGCCGCCACAACGCGGCACGCAAGTGGGTCGAGGGCGAGCTGTTCGCGGCGATGGCGACCACCTGGCGCGACGGCGACGTCGGTGCCGCCGACGTGCGCGACGCCGTGCGCTCCCTGCCCGAGGTTCGCCAGGCGCTCGAGCGGATCTGGCCCGTGCTCACGCCCGCCGACTTGCTCCACGACCTGTTCGGATCCAAGGCGCTGCTCAAGCTCGCTGCGTCGCGGCACCTGACCGAGGCCGAGTACCTGGCCCTGTACCGCCCCCGCGCGGCCGACGTCACCGAGGTCCGCTTCACCGAACACGACGTCGCCCTGCTCGACGAGGCGCGCTGGTACCTCGGCCCGAAGCCGTCGAAGCCCGCGCACGGTGTCCCCGCCGATGCCGACGAGATCCGCACCTACGGCCACATCGTCGTCGACGAGGTCCAGGACCTCACGCCGATGCAGCTGCGCATGGTCGCCC
>CAZMHG010000672.1:0-1841 GCA_964565975.1 uncultured Ilumatobacteraceae bacterium
GGTAGAAGATGCCGCCGTAGCTGGCCAGGGAGACGACGCCCTCCTGGATGCGGGCGCCGGCACCGTCGTTCAACCCGACGACTGGCGCGCCGACCTTCAGGGCGAGGTCCATCAGCTTGTGGATCTTCTCGGCGAAGACCTCGCCGAGCGCCCCGCCGAACACGGTGAAGTCCTGGCTGAAGACGAACACCTTGCGCCCGTCGACGGTGCCCCAGCCGGTGATCACACCATCGGTGTACGGACGCTCTTCAAGCCCTGCTGCCTGGGCCCGGTGGCGGGCGAGGAGGTCGAGTTCGTGGAAGCTGTCGGGGTCCAGGAAGTACTCGATGCGCTCACGGGCGAGCATCTTGCCCTTCTCGTGCTGGCGCTGGACCGCCCGCGGCGATCCGGCCGAGAAGGCCTGCTCGCGTCGGTGGCGCAGGTCATCGAGCTTGCTCTCCATCGGATTGCTCACGGCGTCCGAGGGTAGTGCACGGCCTTCGCGGGCCGCTCAACGGGTACTGGGTACCTCCGCCGCCGGATCAGGCGAGGAGGTACCCAGTAGCGAGGGTCGATGAGATTGACGGCGTTCCGGCCCGGCGGGTCGCCCCACGCGGTCGGCGGCCGGGTGAGCCTCAGCCGACGGTCAGGGCGTAGACCACGGTGACGTTGACGGTGACGTCCTGCGTGCCCGACATCACCGCGATGCTGGCGGCTGCGCCGGAGGCCATCGGCGCGGCATCGCGCGCCTCGTACAGCACCGGCGTCGACACGCCGACCTCGCTGATCGTGATCACTGCGCCGACGGCTGCGCCCGCGGCCTGGGCGAACTCGTTGGCCCGCTTGGTGGCGTTGGCGATCGCTGCCCGGCGCGCGTCGCCCAGCACCGTCTCCTGGTCGCGCAGCCCAAAGCTGATCCCCCCGATCGTGACCGCGTCGCCTGCGGCCTTCGCCGCGGCGTCGATGATCGAACCGGCCTTGTCGAGCTCGTAGATCTTCACCGACACCGTGTTGCTCGCGGTGAACCCGCTGACCCGGTTGTTCGAGTCGTAGTTCGCGTTGACGTTCAGCCCGTAGGTGGTGATCTGGTCGTCTGGGACGCCAGCCGCCTTCAGCGCAGCGAGCAGGGCGGTCATCCGCTCGTTCATCTCGGTCATCGCCTGCGACGCGGTGGCTGCCGTCGCCTGAGCGCCCAAGCTGACGGTGACCATGTCGGGCTTGACGGTGACCTTGCCCTCACCACTGACGGTGATCGTGCGCAACGGCCCCGACGAGGTCCCGGTACCGGTCGGCGCGGCGGTGCCGGGCGTGACGGCCGTCGAAGCTGGGACGGTCCCGCTCGCCGCGGCCGAGGCTCCGGCCGTCGCCCCGGCAACGCCGATCGCGGTGACCGCGACGATGCCGGCGAGCGTGGTACCGACCAGCAGGCCGACCGTGTGTCGTGTCCAACGAGAGCTGCTCATGATGTGGTCCTTTCGAGGAGTCAGGTGCTCCGTTGGACGTCGGCTGCGACGCACCGGTTCCCGGTTCGGCAACGCCCGACCGCCCGAACGCCCGACCTCCCGAACGAGGCGCCCGCAGGCGAGCCGTCCGTGACGGATTGATGGCCACCGCCGTCTCGGTCGGCAACCACGTGGTTCGGGCGGACGCCGCGGGCGAATCGTGCGTGACGGGTTGCCCGCCGGGTGGTGCGCGGTTCGCGGCCCATGGGCGAATCGTCCGTGACGATTCCAGCGGTGGCCGCCCGTCCACGGTGCATGGGCGAATCGTCCGTGACGATTCCCGCGGTGGCCGCCCGTTCACGGCCCATGGGCGAATCGTCCGTGACGATTCCAGCGGTGGCTGGCTCGGCGGTGGGCTGG
>CAZMHG010000673.1:0-245 GCA_964565975.1 uncultured Ilumatobacteraceae bacterium
TCGGGATCGACCTGTCGCGCCTCGGCGAGGAGTTGGTGCTGTGGACCACCGAGGAGTTCGGCTTCGTCGTGCTCGACGACGCCTACGCGACGGGATCGTCGATGCTGCCGCAGAAGAAGAACCCGGACATCGCCGAGCTCGCCCGGGGCAAGGCGGGCCGGCTGATCGGGAACCTCACCGGCTTCCTGGCGACGATGAAGGGCCTGCCGTTCAGCTACAACCGCGACTACCAGGAGGACAAGGAA
>CAZMHG010000673.1:255-1839 GCA_964565975.1 uncultured Ilumatobacteraceae bacterium
CACGGCGACCTGGCGACCCGAGCGGATGCAGGCAGCGGCCGACGCCGAGACCACGGCGGCGACCGACCTTGCCGAGTTCCTGGTGCGCGCCGGCACGCCGTTCCGCGACGCCCATGCGATCGTCGGAGCGCTGGTCCGGCGCACGCTCGCAGGCGAAGCGTCGCTGAGCGACCTGGTGCGCGCCGATCCGCGTCTCGGCCCAGACGCGGCCAGCCTCGTGCGCCCCGGTGTCTCGGTCCGCCAACGAACCACGCCGGGTGGCGCCGGCCCCCTCCCGGTCGCCGAGCAACTGGTGCGGTTCCGGTCACGGCTCGACGTGTGGGATGCGGCCACTCGACCCTGACCTGCTTGGCGGGCCGTCCGACGAGGTCGCGCCCCGACTGCTCGGCGTACGGTGGCGCTTCGGCGGGCACCTGGCCCGGATCACCGAGGTCGAGGCGTACTCGCAGGACGACCCGGCCAGCCATTCGTTCCGCGGGCCGACCGCCCGCACCGAGGTGATGTTCGGCCCGCCGGGGGTGCTGTACGTGTACCTGATCTACGGCATGTGGCACTGCGCCAACATCGTCACCGGCCCGGTGGGGTACGGCGCCGGCGTGCTGATCCGATCCGTCGAGGTCGCTGGCATCCCGACATCGGCAACCACCGGCCCCGGACGCGTGTGCCGTGCGCTCGGCATCGATCGACGGAACAACGGCGATCCGGTGGAGCTGTACCCCGGCGACGTGCCGCCGTCGCATGTCGAGGTGACGACGCGGATCGGTGTGACCAAGGCCGTCGAGCGCCCATGGCGATGGGTGATCGCGACGACGCCTGAGGGCGAGACGACGTGACCGCGGCGGCGTCGCGTCACCCGTGCCGCGAGACGGCCGTCGCCTAGGATCGGGCAGGTGAGCCCCTCCACCCACAAGTCCAAGCACTCGTCGCACGAAGCCAAGCCGCGCCCTGCGAGTGCCGGGGATCGTCCGCCGTTCCTGACACCTGCGGGGATCATGAACTACGAGGTCGCCGCGGCCACCGACGGCGCGCAGGAGAAGATGATCGCCGCGGTGCGCGACGTGCTCTCGCACGCCAAGCGTGACGACTTGTCCTCGGTGGCCAACTGGCTGGATGCCGTGCTGCACGGTCGCTCGCCGGACGAGGCTGCGCTGATCCGCGGCGCGCTTGCCGAACAGGACGCGCCGCAGTACGGCGTGCCGCCGCTGCACGCCGACGACCAACTGGTCGAGGACTGGCAGACGGCCGTGTATCCGTACCAGAACCTGATGTCACGCAAGTCCTACGAGCGCCAGAAGTATCAACTGCAGGTCGAGCTGCTCAAGCTGCAGGCGTGGGTCCGCGAGACGGGGGCTCGTCTGGTGATCCTGTTCGAGGGACGTGACGCGGCCGGCAAGGGTGGCGCGATCAAGCGGTTCATGGAGCACCTCAACCCTCGCGGCGCACGCGTCGTCGCGCTCGAGAAGCCGACGCCGTACGAGTCCGGCCAGTGGTACTTCCAGCGGTACGTGCAGCACCTGCCGGGCAAGGGGGAGATCGTGCTGTTCGACCGGTCCTGGTACAACCGCGCCGGGGTCGAGCGGGTGA
>CAZMHG010000674.1:0-1833 GCA_964565975.1 uncultured Ilumatobacteraceae bacterium
CACGTCGCTGAGTGCCGGCGAGTACACCCAGCTCACCGGCCGCGCCGGCCGGCGGGGGATGGACGATGCCGGCCACGCGATCGTTCCGTGGAACCCGTTCGTCCCCTTCGAGCAGGTCGCCGCACTGGCCGCGAGCAAGAGCTTCCACCTGCACTCGGCGTTCCGGCCGACGTACAACATGGCGGCCAACCTCGTGCACACATACTCCAGCGACCAGGCGCACCACCTGCTCAACCTGTCGTTCGCCCAGTTCCAGGCCGATCGCAGCGTGGTCTCCACCGAGACGCGGCTGGCCCTCCGCGAGGAGCAGCTCGCGCGCCTGCGGGCCGAGGCCGCCAGCCCGTTCGGCGACATCGACGACTACCGCCTGCTGCGCGCCTCGGCGACCAACCGCGGCGTGGCGCCCGGCCCACCGTCGGTCGATCTGGCGTTGATGCGGTTGCGCCCCGGCGAGGTGATCCATGCCGAGAAGCTGAAGTTCACCGGCAGGGTGGCCGTGCTGTCCGTCGCCCACCGCAAGGGCGGGGTCCGGGTCAGCGGCGTCACCAGTCGTGGCGCGCTGATCCACCTCACCGGCGCCGACTTCGCCGAGCCGCCGCGCCCGATCGGCACCGTCGAACTCCCCACGCCGTACCAGCCGCAGCGTCCCGAGTTCCACAAGTCCGTCGCCGACGCGTTGCGCTTGCTGGCGGCCGACCGCCAGGCGGGCGCCGACTCGGCGGCGGGGACCCAGGATGCTGCCGAGACGCTTCGGCATCCGGTGGAGTCCGACCCCGACCTGGAGCATCGCCTGCGGGTGGCCGTGCAGGCGGACCGGGTCGAGCGCGAGGTGGCCACCTTGCGGCGCCAGATGGCCTCGCGCGTCCAGTCGGTCGCCGACGACTTCGACCGGATCCTGGGCGTCCTGCGTCGCTGGCGCTACGTCGACGGCTGGCAGCTCACCGAGGCCGGCGAGATGCTCGCCAACCTGTTCCACGAGTCGGACCTGCTGATCGCCGAGTGCCTACGCCGCGGCCTGCTCGACGGGTTGGACCCGGCGACGATGGCCGGCCTGGTGTCGGTCTTCGTGTACGAGCACCGCAGCCCCGATGACCCGCCGCCGCCGTGGTTCCCGGGCGCGGTGGCGCGCCGGCGCTGGCTGGCGATCGCCGACCTGAGCTACGAGTTGCAGGGCGTGGAGGAGGCCGCCGGCATCGGACTCCATCGTCCACCGGACCCGACGTTCGTCGCCGTGGCCTTCGCCTGGGCAGCGGGGGAGGCGTTCGCCGAGGTCGTCGCCGCCGAGGAACTGTCCGGCGGTGACTTCGTGCGGACCATCAAGCAGGTCATCGATCTGCTCCGCCAGATCGCCGTCGTCGCACCCGACCGGGCCACCCGGCGCACGGCCGACCAGGCCGCCCGGCACCTGTTCCGCGACGTCGTCGAGGCGGCGAGCTCGGTCGATCCCGTCGAGGCCGACCCGGCGAGTCGCGCGTGACCATCCGGCCGGGCGTCGCGTGGGGCGAGCCGTCTGTCGTGCCGCCCACCGCCAGCATCGCCCCGGACGATCGCGCCCTCCAGCGCTGGGTTGCCGACCGTCGCCACGCCGGGCTGGCGCTGGTGGGGATCGCCCTGTCCGCGGGTGACCTCGCGCGAACCTGCGGACGCACCGAACCGCTGGCCGTCGGCGACACCTGCGTGGTGGTGCCCGTCGACGTCGTGCGAGTGACCGCCGAGCCGGGCACGGCCGACCAGCGCGTCACCTGGGCGGTGTCCCACGTGATCGCACGGCGCGGGTGGTGGCGCGGCACGGTGGCGCTGGCGATGAACGCCGAGTTCCTCGGCGCGTACGAC
>CAZMHG010000675.1:0-1828 GCA_964565975.1 uncultured Ilumatobacteraceae bacterium
GAGGACGGTTGCCACCCGGCCGGGGTACTGCGCGGCTGCTTCGGTGTAGCCCGTCTCCAGGCCCGGGTCACCCGATCCGAGCACCGCCAACTGGCCACCGCGTTGGACGAGGTGGGGGACGACCTCGAGCAGCAGATCCAGACCCTTTTGCTGGGTCAACCGGCTGACGACGCAGAACAGTGGAGCCGCAGCGTCCTGGTCCAGACCGAGTTGGGCCTGCAGGGCGCGCGTGTTGGCCGCCTTGCCCGCCAGGCGCCGTGAGGTGTACCCGCGGTAGGGCCGGGTGAGGTACGGATCGGCCGCCGGGTTCCACACCGTCGTGTCGATCCCGTTGACGATGCCGATCGGCGGCTCGGCCCGCTCGGCGAGCACGCCGTGCATGCCCATCCCTTCGGCCGGCGTGCGGATCTCGCGGGCGTAGGTCGGGCTGACGGTGGAGATGGCATCGCGCCACAGCAAGCCGGCCTTCATCGTGCTGATCCGGGGCCAGTACTCGATCGCGTGGAGCTGCTCGGGGCCCAGCGCCAGCGCGTCGGCCACGTCCCAGCCGAACACGCCCTGAAAGGCCAGGTTGTGGATCGTGAACAGCACCGCAGGGCGATCGACATGTTGTTGCAGGTACGCCGCCGTCAAACCCGCCTGCCAGTCGTGGAGATGCACGAGATCGGGTCGCCAGCGTGCCGCCGCCTCGCCCGCGGCGAGCTGCGCGCCCACCCAGGACAGCGCGGCGAACCGGGCGTGGTTGTCCGGCCAGTCGTGGCCGTCGGGCCCGAGGTACGGCCCGCCGTCGCGGCGGAACAGGTGCGGCGCATCCAGCACCAGGACGCGCAGCCCGTCGGCGGTGGTCGCGGCGCGCACGACCGCCGGCCCACCCCACAGCGAGGCGAACGAGGCCACCTTGCGCGCCCCAGGCAGCTTGGCGAGCACGACCGGGTAGCCGGGGAGGAGCACGCGAGCATCGACGCCGAGCGGGGCCAACGCCAGGGGGAGCGCGCCGGTCACGTCGGCCAGACCGCCCGTCTTGACCAACGGGTAGCACTCCGGGGTGACGAACAACACCTTCACGACGGCTCCTTCATCGGCGGGCGTGGTGAACCTAGCGCGCCGGACGAGCCGCACACCGGGCCTCCGATGCCGGCGCGGTACATTCGGTCCGTGGCTGACCCCAAAGTGCTCGTGATCGTTCTGGCCGGCGGTGAGGGCAAGCGCATGCTCCCCCTCACGGCGGACCGCGCCAAACCCGCCGTGCCCTTCGGTGGCGGGTACCGGATCATCGACTTCGCCCTGTCGAACTTCGCTAACGCGCGCTACCTGAAGATCGTCGTGCTGACGCAGTACATGAGCCACAGCCTGGATCGCCACATCAGCCAGACCTGGCGCTTCAGCGGGCTGCTGGGCAACTACGTCACGTCCGTGCCGGCCCAGATGCGGCGCGGTCCGCACTGGTTCGAGGGTTCGGCCGACGCGCTGTACCAGAACCTGAACCTGATCTCCGACGAGAAGCCCGACGTCGTGTGCGTGTTCGGTGCCGACCACATCTATCGCATGGACCCGCGCCAGATGGTTGCCCATCACCTCGACAGCGGCGCGGGTGTCACCGTCGCGGCGATCCCGGTCGGGTACGAGGAAGCCAAGTCGTTCGGCGTGATCGAGAGTGATGCGAGCGAGAACATCATCGCCTTCCACGAGAAGTCGCAGACGCCGCCGACGATGCCCGGCGACGACACCCGCTGCCTGGCGAGCATGGGCAACTACGTGTTCGACACGCAGACCCTGATCGACATCGTCAGCCCGACGGGCGAGGACGGCGCGCCGACCGACATCGGCG
>CAZMHG010000676.1:0-1384 GCA_964565975.1 uncultured Ilumatobacteraceae bacterium
CGCCGTGGCACCAGGACCAGCCGTACTACAACGTCCACGGGATGCAGTACGTCAGCATGTGGATGCCCGTTGATCCGGTACCGCTCGCCTCCACCTTGCGGTTCGTCGCCGGGACGCACCGCGGCCCGTGGTACATGCCGCGCACGTTCCTCGACGAGCAGGCCAGGTGGTTCCCCGCGGGCTCGCTCGCCGAGTTGCCCCAGTTCGACGCCGACCCCGACCGCTGGCAGATCCTGGCCTGGGAGCTGCAGCCCGGCGATGCGGTGTTCTTCCACATGCTCACGGTGCACAGCTCCGGCGGTGTGGCCACCGGTGGCGAGCGGCGGCGGGTGCTCAGCGTGCGCTTCCTCGGCGACGACATGCGCCACGCGCCGCGCCGATGGGTGACGTCGCCGCCCTTCCCGGGGCTCGCGGCCGAACTGGCCGACGGAGCGCCGCTCGACCATCCGCTATTCCCCGTGCTGTACACCACGGAGCCAGGCCGATGACCGTGCGCGACATCCGCCAGATCGGCAACCCGATCCTGCGCCAGGTCGCCACGGCCGTCGACCCCGACGCGGTCGGCGCGGCCGAGACCCAGGCGCTGATCGACGACCTGATCGACACGATGCGCGCGGCAAACGGCGCCGGCCTGGCCGCACCGCAAATCGGCGTCGGGCAGCGCGTCGTGGTCATCGAGGTCGACGCCAACCGGCGCTATCCGTACAAGCCGCGGATCCCGCTCACCGTCGCGGTCAACCCGGTGATCACGCCGTTGGACGACGAGACGTTCGTCAACAACGAAGGCTGCCTGTCGGTGCCGCTGCGCGGCGATGTGACTCGCCACGTCAACATCCGCGTCCAGTTCCTCGACCGCGACGGCGTGCCGCACGACGAGATCAAGCGCGGGCTCACCGCCGGGACGTGGCAGCACGAGTGCGACCATCTCGACGGTCGGCTGATCGTCGACCGGGCCAACCCGCGCACGCTGGCCACGTGGGACGAGTTCGCCGCGCATCAGCGGGAGGGCTTCGTCGCCAGGATCACCGCGTTCGTCGAGCGCGTCGGCTCATGAGCACCATCTCCGGCGCGTCGGACCGCTACTGGTGCGAGCTGGCGGTGATCGACGGCGACGTCCGCGAGGGCGTCACCATCGACGTGGCCGACGGGCTGATCACCTCCGTGCACGACGGCCTCGCGGCGCCCGAGCGCGGTGCGATGCCGTTGTCGGGCGTCACCGTTCCGGGAATCGCCAACGGCCACAGCCATGTGTTCCAACGCGCCCTGCGCCACCGCGTCCAACGCGATCGCGGCTCGTTCTGGACGTGGCGCGACGTGATGTACGCCGCGGCGGCCCGCCTCGACCCCGAGCGCATGCATCGCATCGCCCGGGCGACGTTCGCCG
>CAZMHG010000676.1:1394-1825 GCA_964565975.1 uncultured Ilumatobacteraceae bacterium
TACACGACCGTCGGCGAGTTCCACTACGTCCACCATCAGCCGAACGGCCAGCCGTACGCCGACCCCAACGCGATGGGCCACGCCGTGCTCGCCGCGGCAGCCGAAGTCGGGATCCGCATCTCGTTGCTCGACACGCTGTACTTGCACGGTGGCCTTGGCGTCGGCGGGCACCAGTTGCTCGGCGAGGCGCAGCGCCGCTTCGCCGACCCGACGGCGCATGCGTGGGTCGAACGGGTCGAGGGCATCCGCGCCGCGCCGGATCAGCAGGTCGGCGGGGCGGTGCACTCGCTGCGCGCCGTCGACAACGCATCGCTCGGCGTGGTCGCCGGCTGGAGCGGAGGTCACCGCATCGTGCACGCGCACGTGTCCGAGCAGAAGGCGGAGAACGAGGCGACGCTCGTGGCCTACGGTGCCACCCCGGTCGAGCTGCT
>CAZMHG010000677.1:0-1823 GCA_964565975.1 uncultured Ilumatobacteraceae bacterium
GAACCCCGAACGGATCTCGCCCGCGAGGAGCGGGGTGAGCCACTGCTCCTGCTGCTCCGGGGTGCCGTAGCGCGCGAGCACCTCCATGTTGCCCGTGTCCGGGGCGTTGCAGTTGAACACCTCCGGCGCGAGCAGCGAGCGGCCCATGACCTCGCACAGCGAGGCGTACTCCAGGTTGGTCAGCCCGGCGCCCCCGTGGTCGGTGCCGGGCATGAACAGGTTCCACAGACCGGCGGCGCGGGCCTTCGGCTTGAGCTCGTCGACCACCGGCCAGGCCGCCCACGGCCCCATCTCCACCGACTCACGGAAGTACCGCTCCTCGTTGGGGTAGATGTGCTCGTCCATGAACCCTTCGAGCCGACCCATCAGCTCGCTCACCCGTGCACTGTGTTCGAACGCCATCGCTCCTCCTTGCCGAGGCAAGGGTACGTGAGCCGCCCGTCCCGCTCCCAAGAGCCAGGCTTGGCACGACGCGGTCGCGACTCGGCAGCGGGCTCGCGCGGCCGCGTACTGTCGCACGGGTGACCTCGCCGCTCCACGACCAGCCGTTGTTGCCGCACCTGATCATCGGCGCGCTCGAATCCCGCGACGCCGAACCGTGCGTCCACCTGGCCGGTCGTGTCGCGACCTACGGCGATATCCGGCGACGAACCAGCCAGTTGTTGCAAGCGCAGCGATCAGTCGGGATCGGCCGCGGCACGCACGTGGCGGTCCTGTCCAAGAACCGCCCCGAGGTGCTGACCAACGCGGCGGCGTCGATGGTCAACGGTTGCATCCTGACGCCGCTGCACCCGATGGGCTCGCTCGCCGACCACGCCTACGTCGTCGGCGACGCCGACGTGGAGTGCCTGGTGTTCGACGCCGACCACTTCACCGACCGAGCCCGCGACCTGCAGGCGCAGTACCCGCACCTGAAGCTGCTCGGGTTCGGGCCGAACGACGTGGGCGACGACTACGTCGCCCTGGCCGACCGCTTCGAGCCCGCCCCGTTGCCCGCGCCTGACGTCGCGCCCGAGGACCTGTGCACCATCGTCTACACCGGCGGGACGACGGGGCTACCCAAGGGCGTGCTGATGACCCAGCGCGTCTGGGCGGCGATGACGTGGATCCAGATGACCGAGTGGGAGTTCCCCGCCGAGCTGCGCATCGCCATCGCCACCCCGCTGTCGCACGCCGCGCTGTCGCTGCTCGGCCCGGTGCTGGTGTCCGGTGGCGCGTTCTACGTGATGGACGGGTTCAGCCCGGACGGGTTCTTCGACCTGGTCGCCGAGCATCGGATCACGGCGACGATGCTGGTGCCGGCGATGATCTACGCGCTCCAGGGTCACCCGCGCTACGCCACGGCGGACATGTCGTCGATGCAGACGATCTTCTACGGGGCGTCGCCGATGAGCCCGGCCAAGCTCGCCCAGGGGATCCGCGATTGGGGCCAGGTGTTCTTCCAGTTCTACGGCCAGACCGAGGCCCCGATGGTCCTCGCCCACCTCAAGCGCGCCGATCACGACCTGGCCAACCCCGGGCGCCTCGCCTCGTGCGGCAGGCCGGTGCCGTGGATGCACGTCGCCCTGCTCGACCCGGACCATCGCCCTGTCGGGCCCGGCGAGTCGGGCGAGATCTGCACCCGCGGCCAGCTGGTGATGAACGGGTACAAGGACAAGCCCACCGAGACCGCCGATGCGCTGGCCGGCGAGTGGCTGCACACCGGCGACGTCGGCCGTTTCGACGCCGACGGGTTCCTGTACATCGTCGACCGGACCAAGGACATGGTCATCAGCGGTGGGTTCAACGTGTTCCCGCGCGAGGTCGAAGACGTGATCAGCACC
>CAZMHG010000678.1:0-1817 GCA_964565975.1 uncultured Ilumatobacteraceae bacterium
GGGCCAGCTCAGCGGCGGCCAGCGCCAGCGGGTCGCCCTGGCCCGGGCGATCGTGCGCCGACCGGCCGTGTTCTGCATGGACGAGCCGCTGTCCAACCTCGACGCCAAGATGCGCAGCGAGACCCGGGCCGAGTTGGTCGACCTGCACCGCCGGCTGGACTCGACGTTCATCTACGTGACCCACGATCAGGTCGAGGCGATGACGATGGGCACCAAGGTCGCCGTGCTCTGCGACGGGCGGCTCCAGCAGGTGGGCACGCCCGAGGAGGTCTACGCCCGCCCGGCCACGGTGTTCGTCGCCGAGTTCATCGGCACGCCCCCGATGAACGTGCTGCCTCCCGCCGTCCTGGAGGGCGACCAGGTGCGTGTCGGGTTCCGCCCCGAGGACGCGACGATCACCACCGGCGCCAGCCCGGCAGGCGACACCGTCGCCGCGTCCGTCCGGCTCGTGGAGCAGCTCGGCCACGAGGTGCTCGTGTTCGCCGACCTGACCGAACCGTCCGACGCCACCGGGCCGCACCGGATCGTCGTCCGCCAGGCGGCAGGCGCGCCACGCCCGGCGCTGGGCGACAGCATCACCGTCACCGTGCCGCCCGGGGCGCGCCACCACTTCGACGCCGAATCAGGCGGACGGTTGTCGTGAGGCGGCGGTGGCGGGACGCGCCCGCCGCGGCAGCGATGCTCGCGCCGTCGGCGGTGCTGCTGGCCGTGTTCGTCGTGTATCCGCTCGGTCGGGCGATCTGGCTCGGCCACGAACGCTGCGACTCGACCGGCCGGAAGTGCCGCAGCAACGGGTGGGGTCAGTACGTCGACGTGTTCCGCAGCAACGAGTTCCGCAACGCGTTGTGGAACACCCTGCGCTTCACACTGATGACCGTCCCGATCGGGCTGGCCCTCGGCCTCGGTCTGGCGCTGCTCGCCGACCGCCACCTGCGCGGCATCGGCATCTTCCGCACGATCTTCTCGTCCACGATCGCCAGCTCGGTCGCCGTCGCCTCGCTGATCTGGTTCGTGTTGCTCAACCCGCAGATCGGCGTACTGTCCGACCTGCTGCACGACGTGTTCCCGGTGCTCAAGCGGCCGGGCCTGCTGCAGGACGGCGGTACCGCCCTGTGGGGCGTGGCGATCAGCAGCATCTGGGCCGGGCTCGGGTTCACCTTCGTGATCATCACCGCCGCGCTGCAGGGCGTGCCGCGTGAGCTGTACGAGAGCGCCTTCGTCGACGGTGCCGGCCCCGTGCGGCGCTTCACCGACGTGACCTTGCCGATGCTCTCGCCGACCCTGCTGTTCGTCGCCGTGGTGATGACCGCCCGCGCCTTTCAGACATACGGCGAGGTCGACCTGCTCACCCAGGGCGGCCCGAACAACGCCGGCCGACCGACCGAGACGCTGGCCTACCTGATCTACGGCAAGACCTCGATCATCCGCAAGGACATCGGCCTGCAGTCCTCGGCCGCCGTGCTGCTCTTCGTGATCCTGCTGATCGTCAGCTTCCTGCAGTTCCGCGTCCTCGAACGGCGGGTGCACTATGGCTGACCGGCCGCCCGCCTCGGCGCTCGAACGCAGCACGCCGGCGCGTACCGCCGGGCGCTACGTGCTGCTGATCGTCGTCGCTGCCGTCGTGCTGGCTCCGGTGTGGGCGATCGTGATGCAGGCGCTGAAGAACGGCCGCGACGCGATCGACCACCCGCGCTCGCTGCTTCCCGTGGACCTGACGACGAGCACGCTGAGCACCGCGTGGCACGACGGCGACCTCGGCCGGCTGATGCTCAACAGCGTGGTGATGAGCGTGCTGGTCACCGCCGGCGTCCTGCTCA
>CAZMHG010000679.1:0-1813 GCA_964565975.1 uncultured Ilumatobacteraceae bacterium
CGATCGTGCGCCGCGCGGCGCGAAAGTCGATCACCTCGCCGCCAGGCTCGGCGCCGAGGATGATGTTCTCCAGCACCGTGAAGTTGTCGGCGAGCATGAAGTGCTGGTGCACCATGCCGATCCCGGCGGCGATCGCGTCGCTGGGGGAGTGGAACACCCGCTCGACCCCGTCGACGATGATCGTCCCCTTGTCGGGCTGGTGCATGCCGTACAGGGTCTTCATCAATGTCGACTTGCCGGCACCGTTCTCGCCGACGATCGCGTGGATCGTGCCCCTGCGGACCTTCAGGTTGACGTCGTGGTTGGCGATGACGCCGGGGAAGCGCTTCTCGATGTCACGAAGCTCGACGGCAAAGGTGCCATCACCCGCTTGCTGCCGCTCGTTCATTGGTCGGCAGTTCTAGCAGAGACGCGAAAGAGCCCGGGGTGTTGGCCCCGGGCTCTTGTCGGTCCGGCCGTCGCGGCCGTTCAGCTATTCGTTCACGGCTTCGTCGGGACGACGATCTTGCCGCTGATGATGTCGGCCTTGAACGCGTCGAGCTTGTCCTTGACGTCGTCGAGGTAGCCACCCGAGGTGGCGTAGTCCACGCCGCCGCTCTTCAGGTCGTACAGGTTGGCGCCAGCCTTGAACGTGCCGTCCTTGGCCGACTTGTACAGCAGGAAGACGGCGTTGTCGACCTTCTTCAGCATCGAGGTGAGGATGTGCTTCTGCTGATCGGGAGTCGCCGTGAGGTACTGATCGCTGTCGACGCCGATCGCCCACGTGTTGTTCGCGACCGCGGCATCGATGGTGCCCGCACCCGAACCGCCCGCTGCCGTGTAGATCACGTCGGCGCCGTCCTTGTACCAACCGTCGGCGATCTCCTTGGCCTTGTCCGGCGAGGACCACGCGGCGTTGTCGCCGGCGGCGCCGAGGTACTTCGACTCGATCTTGATGCTCGGGTTGACGGCCTTCGCCCCGGCGATGTAGCCGGCCTCGAACTTCTTGATCAGGTCGATCTCCTGGCCACCGATGAACCCGATGTGGCCGGACTTGCTCTTGAGGGCTGCGGCCGCGCCGACGAGGAACGAACCCTGCTCTTCGGCGAAGGTCATGCAGGCCACGTTCGGGGCGTCGACGCACGAGTCGACGATGCCGTAGTTGGTGCCCAGGTTCGCCGCGGCGACCTTGGTCAGCGGGTCGGTGAACAGGAAGCCGACCGCGATGATCGGGCTGTCGCCGTTCTTCGTCAGCGTCTCGAGGTTCGGCTGACGGTCCTCGTCGCCCTTGGCCTCGAGCTCGTCGACCTCGACACCCAACTCGGTCTTGGCCTGATCGGCGCCACGAGCGGCCGAGTCGTTGAACGTGCCGTCACCACGGCCGCCGGTGTCGAACGCCAGGCCGAACTTCATCGAGCCGGCGGCAGCGGTACCGCCCGCGGCGGTGGTCGCCCCGGTCGTTGCAGCGGTTGCGGCTGCGGTGGTTCCAGCGGTGGTCCCGGCCGGGGCCATGGTCGCTGCGGTCGTCGCTGCCGTGGTGCCGGCGTCGGCGGTGGTGCCAGCGGTCGTCCCAGCCGGGGCCATGGTCGCGGCGGTCGTCGCTGCGGTGGTGCCGGCCGAAGCGGTCGTCCCGGCAGCGGCCGTGGTCGCCGCAGTCGTGCCAGCAGCAGCCGTGGTGGCTGCGGTGGTGCCGGCAGCAGCCGTGGTGGCTGCCGTCGTCACGGCCGGCGCGACGGTGGTCGTGGTCGTGGCCTTCTTGTCGTCGCCACATGCGGCGGTGAAGACGGTGAGGGCAACAACACCGGCCAACACGCCGAAGCGCTTGGATGTGCGC
>CAZMHG010000680.1:0-1810 GCA_964565975.1 uncultured Ilumatobacteraceae bacterium
CGCCACAGGCTGGGGTGCACCGTGTCCGGGCACTCTCCGGTCGACGCTCTGGTGATGGCGTCGGCGTCGTAGACGACTCGGCCATCCGCGGCGTGCACCAGCGGTGGTTCAAGACGGGCGATGAATCCCCGTTCGGCGTTCTCGAAGTCGGTCCGGTCCGCGAAGTCAGCGGGCATCAACCTCACCCCCAGCGGGTTCTTGACCGCAGCACCCTGGCATCGGCACGCCGGGCGCCGGGTTGCTCCTCATCCTGGCACCGGCGAGTACGCCGTTGCCGGACGGAGGGGAACTCGCCTCGGGTCCAGCATCCACAGGTCTGGACCCCGTCGGCAGGTTCTGCGACCCGTCAGCCGACGCCTGGGCCGGGCCTCGATGACGTCGAGCCGCGGGCGGCGACCATGGCGTCGTCGATGGTCGCGAAGGACTCACCGAGTTCGTCGAGCGCTCCGGTGGCGCGCAGCACGTCGCGTACCTGCCCGACGCTCTTGGCCAGAGTCAGGCGCACGCCGCGCCGGCCGAGGTCGGTCGCGAGCTGGGTCAGCATCTCGGCGGCGGACACGTCGATGACCGGGGCGCTCTCGCAGTCCAGCACGACGGCAGTCGTGTCGGGAGTGAGGGCCCCGAGCACCGCCGCGCGGATCGTGTCGGCGTTGGCGAAGAACAGACCGGACTCGACCCGCAGCACCAGCACGTCGGGGAGTGGGCTCACCTCGGGATGCCGGCTCCCGTCCAGCCACAGCGGTCCACCGGTCGTGGTCGAGCTGACAGGGACGAGCACCGCGATGTGCGGGCGTGAGGCCCGGTACACCAGCAGCAGCACTGAGACGACTACGCCGATGAGTAACCCGGGGAGTGTGTCGAAGATGAGCACGCCGAGCATCGCAGTCAGCGCGGCGAGGAAGTCGGCACGCGCCGCGACGCCGTAGATCGCGACCAGCGTGCTCGTGCCCAGCCGGTACAGACGACGCAGTGCCGGGATGTCGACGAGCTCGATCACGGCGGCGATGACCACGGCGGACAACGTCGCCTCGGGCAGGTCCTGGAACAGGCCGGTTAGGAACAGCAGCGTGATCACGGTCAGGGTCGCCACCGCGAGGCCGGACAGCTGCGACTTCGCGCCGGCGCCACCGTTGACGGCCGTCTTGGACAGGCTGCCGTTGACGATCATTCCCGAGCACATCCCGGCGCCGACGTTCGCGGCGCCCAGGCCGATCAGCTCGCGGTTGGCGTCGATCTCGTAGCCCGCCCTGGCCGCGTAGGTCTTGGCGGCACCCAGCCCCTCGGCGAACCCGATCAGGACCACGCCGAGCGACGCGGTGACCAGGCCGAGGTAGTCGGACAGGCCGACCCCGGAGGGCAGGCCCACGGACGGGAGACCGGACTGGATCGGGCCCACGACGTCGACTCCGAACCCGGTCAGACCCCAGATCTCGACCGCGGCGATGCCGGCCACCAGCGCGACGAGCGCGCCCGGCACCAACGGCAGGAACCGGCGCAGCAGCAGGACGCCGACCAGGCTGATCAGGCCGATCGCGGCCGTTGGCCAGTTGATGTCGGGAAGGTGCCGAAGCACGTTCCAGGCCTTCTCGAAGAAGTCGCCCTGGCCGCGCGGCAGGCCGAGTAGCGCGGGTACCTGGCCGATCATGATCGTCAGCGCCAGGCCGACGATGAAGCCCTTGAGGACCGGCGCGGAGATGAACGACGCGATGAACCCGAGCCGCAGCAGTCCGGCCACCAGCGCGAGGACCCCGGTCACGATCGCCAAGGTGGCCGTCAGCGCGACGTACCGGTCGCTCCCCGCTGCGGCGTA
>CAZMHG010000681.1:0-660 GCA_964565975.1 uncultured Ilumatobacteraceae bacterium
CAGTCACTGCTGCGCGAGGTCGCGACGCTGCAGCGGTTGGCGCGTACTTCCCGATGCATCGTGCCTCTCCGCGCTCTGGTGCTGCAGGGCGAGCACCTGTACGCGGTGCTGGACCTGTACCCCACCGACCTGCGCAACAGCATCGCCGCGTTCCCCGGCCCCCGCCTCCCGCTGGCGGCCACGCGCTCCGACAAGGCCGGCATCCGGTGAAGGCGCTGCAGGTCGATCGGTCGGTGGCCCGGTTCGCCGCGGCACGGATCACCTCGATGCTCGCGCCCGGCAAGGGCGGCGGGCACGGACCGCTGCGCTGCGTCACCGTCGACGCGCCAGCGCTCCCCCGATCCGACGGCTCCTGGGTCCGCCTGCGGCCACGCCTGTCCGGCATCTGCGGCAGCGACCTGGCGACCGTCGAGGGCTACGCCAGCCGCTACTTCGAACCGATCGTCAGCTTCCCGTTCACGCCCGGTCACGAGGTCGTCGCCGACGCCGAGGACGGCCGCCGCGTCGTGGTGGTGCCCGTCCTGGCCTGTGCGACACGCGGCCTCGATCCCGTCTGCCCGCAATGCGCCGCCGGCCGGATCAACCTGTGCGAGCGGACCGCCTTCGGCCACCTCTCCCCCGGCCTGCAGACGGGATTCTGCGCCGACACCGGCGGCGGGT
>CAZMHG010000681.1:670-1809 GCA_964565975.1 uncultured Ilumatobacteraceae bacterium
CGAGCAGATGGTCGCCCACGACAGCCAGCTGGTCGACGTTCCCGATGTGATGACCGACGAGCAAGCGGTAATGGTCGAGCCGACGGCGTGCGCCGTGCACGCGGCCAAGGCCGACCATGGCCAGGCGATCGTGATCATCGGCGCAGGGACGCTGGGCCTGCTCACGCTGGCGGCGATCACCGCGCAGCGCCGCACGAAGCGCAACCGCGGCCCGATCGTGGTCACGGCGCGGTACCCGCACCAGATCGCCGCGGCGCGCCAGCTCGGTGCGACCAAGGTGGTCACCAGTGCCGAACTGGCCCGCGCGGTGCGCAGCCTGACGGGCAGCATGGCGATCGGCGACCAGCTGACCGGCGGCGTGCCCACGGTGATCGACTGCGTCGGCAGCAGCGACAGCCTGGCCCAGGCGTTGCAGGTCGTCGGGCCCGGCGGCGAGATCGTGATGGTCGGCATGCCCAACAACGTCAACCTGAACATGACCGGGCTGTGGCACCGCGAAGTCGCCGTGCGCGGCTGCTACGCGTACCAGCGCGCCGACTTCGACACCGCACTCTCCCTCGTTCAGCGCGCCGACCTCGGCCGCTTCGTCACCCAGACCTACCCGATCCGCGACTACGCCGACGCCATCGAACATGCGTCCAACGCCGGCCGCCGCGGGGCGATCAAGATCGCCTTCGACCTGCGCGCCCCCGGCCGCGCCAGCAGGGAGCCGTAAATGCCTCGCCCCGGATTCGTCCTCGACGTCGACCGATCCACCCCGCCGACGCTGTTCTGGCGCGGCGAAGGGTTCAGCCTGGAGAAGCTGCCCGCCGACCGCAGCCGCGTGATCTACCCGGCCGAGCCGTTGCCTGCGCTGCACGACATCGACGGGGCGATCCGCCGGGCGCTGCTCAACCCGATCGAGATGGATCCCCTGCCGTCGCTGCTGTTCCCCGGCATGAAGCTGACCATCGCCTTCGACGACGTCAGCCTGCCCCTGCCGAAGATGCGACGCCCGGACGTCCGCCAGCGCGTCATCGAAGCCGTGCTGGACATGGCCGCCGAGGCGGGCGTGGACGACGTGCACATCATCGCCGCCCTTGCCCTGCACCGGCGGATGCACGAGCACGAACTGCGTCACGCCGTCGGCGACCGGGTGT
>CAZMHG010000682.1:0-1807 GCA_964565975.1 uncultured Ilumatobacteraceae bacterium
AAGAAGCGGTCGGGCTCGTAGCGATCACCGAACCGTGGGGACACGCGCACCGGCCGGGTACCGTGCAGGCCATGCCGACGGCCGCGACCGACTCGAACTGGCTGGACACGCACGTCCGGGCGATCCCGGACTACCCCATCCAGGGTGTCACCTTCCGCGACATCACCCCGCTGCTGGGTGACGCAGCCGCGTTCCACCGCTCGATCACCGAGCTTGCCGACCTGGTCGCCGACACCGCGCCGGACCGTGTCCTGGGCGTCGAGGCCCGCGGGTTCATCGTTGCCGCACCGGTCGCCTTCCGGCTGCGCGCCGGGTTCGTGCCGGTCCGCAAACCCGGCAAGCTGCCCTGGGCGGTCGTCCGCGAGGCCTACGACACCGAGTACGGCAGCGACAAGCTGGAGATGCACCGCGACGCGATCCATCCGGGCGAGCGGATCCTGATCGTCGACGACGTCCTGGCCACCGGCGGCACCGCCAACGCGACCTGCCGTCTCGTCGAGGAGCTCGGCGGGCAGATCGTCGGCCTGGGCTTCCTGATCGAGCTCGAGTTCCTGGCCGGCCGAGCGACGCTCGGCGACCGCCGGGTCGAGTCGCTGGCCAGGTTCTGATGGCTGCCGTCGACCGGGTCCTTCCCTGGCGACGGCAACAGGCGCCTGCCCAGGAACTGACCCCGCTGCTCACTGCGTACCGCCGCCGGCACCCCAAGGGATCCGTCGCGCTGATCAACCGGGCGTACGCCACGGCGCGCGAGGCGCACCGGCACCAGCAGCGGGGGAGCGGCGAGAGCTACATCAACCACCCGCTGGCCGTTGCCCGGATCGTCGCCGAGATCGGGCTCGACGAGGTCTCGCTCGCCGCGGCGCTGCTGCACGACACGGTCGAGGACACCGAGATCACCCTCCCCGACGTGCACACCGGCTTCGGTCCCGAGGTCGCCGCGATCGTCGACGGTGTCACCAAGCTGGAGCGGCTGCAGTTCGACTCGAAGGAGGCCCAGCAGGCGGCGACGATGCGCAAGATGCTCGTCGCCATGGCCCGCGACCTGCGCGTCCTGGTGATCAAGCTGGCCGACCGGCTGCACAACATGCGCACGATCGGGGCGATGCCGCACGAGAAGCAGGAGCGCATCGCCCGCGAGACGCTCGACATCTATGCGCCCCTTGCCCACCGCTTGGGCATGCAGGAGATCAAGCAGCAGCTCGAAGACCTCAGCTTCGCCGCGCTGTACCCGAAGCGCTTCGCCGAGCTCGATCACCTGGTGGCGACACGCTCACCCGAGCGCGACGTCTACCTGGCGCGGGTGATCGCCCAGATCCGCGGCCAGTTGAAGGACCTCGGCATCGTCGCCGAGATCACCGGGCGCGGCAAGCACCTGTGGAGCCTGTACGAAAAGATGGTCCAGAAGGGCCGTGACTTCGACGACATCTTCGACCTGATGGCGGTGCGGGTGATCGTCGGCACGGTGAAGGACTGCTACGCCACGCTGGGCGCGGTGCACGGCAACTACAAGCACGTCGTCGGCAGGTTCAAGGACTACGTGGCGATGCCCAAGTTCAACCTGTACCAGAGCTTGCACACCACGATCATCGGGCCGGGCGGCAAGCCGGTCGAGATCCAGATCCGTACGCGCGAGATGCACCAGCGCGCCGAGTGGGGCGTGGCCGCGCACTGGGCGTACAAGGACGCCAACGGTGGCGACATCGACTGGCTCAACCGGATCATCGACTGGCAGGCCGAGATCAACGACCCGCGGGCGTTCATGGAGAACCTGAAGACCGACCTGCAGCAGGACGAGGTCTTCGTGTTC
>CAZMHG010000683.1:0-1798 GCA_964565975.1 uncultured Ilumatobacteraceae bacterium
CAGCGCCGACTGCGCCGCGCCGATCGGGATGCACAGCACCATCGCCAACCCGATGCCGGGCGCCCACGCCATGGCGATCGAGGCCGCGCCGGCGATCGCCGTGGACAGCATCGACAGGCGAATCGTCACCCGTGGTCGCCCGGCGACGAACAGCGCACCGAGCAACGCCCCCACGCCGTTCAGTGCAAGCAGCCAGCCGAACCAGTTCTTGTCGCCCCACCGCACGTCGGAGAGCTTGAGGAACGTGACCGAGTAGTTGAAGGCGAACGTGCTCACGACGGTGAACACGATGGTCAGCACCAGCAGATGGTGATGTCGTCGCAGGAAGCCGAGCGCCTCGCGCACCGGGTGTGGCGTGCGTGGCGCGGGTGGGACGACGTACAGCTGCTGCTGGTCGACCGTCGAGATCGCCGCGAGCACCGCAAGGTACGAGCCGGCGTTGAGCAGGAACAGCCAGCCCGGCGACATGACGTGGAGCAGCATCGCCGCCAACGCCGGCCCGAAGATCCGGCTGCCGGTCATCACCGCGGTGTTCAGCGCGACCACGTTGCTGATGTCGGACGGTTCGACGAGCTCGATGACGAAGCCGCGACGCGCCGGGTTGTCGATCGCCCCGATGACGCCGAGGAGTAGGGCGAACCCGTACATCCACCCGAGGCTCAACCAGCCGGCGAGCTGGAACACCCCCATCAGCGCGGCGTGCACGGTGAGCGCCATCTGGGTGAACAGCGTCATCCGGCGCTTGTTGACCCGGTCGGACACACCGCCGGCCCATGCGCCGAGCAGAAGCATCGGCAGGAACTGGCACAACAGGGTGATGCCGACGTCGGTTGCCCGCCCGGTGAGCCGGTAGACGACGAGGTTCATCGCCGTCATGTGCACCCAGGTGCCCACGACGCTGAGCGACAACCCGGCGAAGAACCGGCGGGCGTTGCTGTGGCGGAGCGAGCGGAACGTCGGCGACGCGGCCAGCGCGCCGCTCATGATCGGTGGCCGTCGTGGTCAGGCATCGGGGATCTCCTGGACGTTGGCCAACCACGCGGCCGCCACGGCATCGGACGGCATCCGCCAGTCGCCGCGGGGTGACAGCGACCCGCCGCCGACGACCTTCGGGCCGTTCGGCAATGCCGAACGCTTGAACTGGTTGTTGAAGAACCGCTGGTAGAAGACGGTGATCCAGCGTTTGACCGCCGCCAGGTCGTAGGCGACGCGCTCGCCGTCGCGAAACCCGGGCGGCCACGCACCGGCCGACGCGTCGGCCCACGCGGCGTGGGCGAGGAAGGCGATCCGCGACGGCCGGCTGCCGCGGCGCAGCACGTGGTACAGCGTGAAGTCGTGCAGGTTGTACGGCCCGATCGTGTCCTGCGTGGACTGCGGCTTGGCGCCGTCGGCCACCGGGACGAGCTCGGGCGAGATCTCGGTGTCGAGAATCGATGTCAGCACCCGTTCGACGCCGGCGCTCTGGTCGCCGGCCGTCCCGCCCGAGAGCTGATGCGTGGCGATCACCCAGCGGATCAGGTGCTGGACCAACGTCTTGGGGATGCCGCCGTTGACCCCGTAGTGCGACATCTGGTCGCCGACCCCGTAGGTGCACCACCCCAACGCGAGCTCGGACAGGTCGCCGGTGCCGAGCACGATGCCGCCACGGTCGTTGGCGGCGCGGAACAAGAAGTCGGTGCGCACACCGGCCTGGACGTTCTCGAACGTGACGTCGTACACCGGCGCGCCGTCGGCCGCCGGGTGGCCGAGAGCGCGCAGCAACTCGGTCGCCAGCGGCCGGATGTCGACCTCGGCAAAG
>CAZMHG010000684.1:0-1796 GCA_964565975.1 uncultured Ilumatobacteraceae bacterium
GGGCGATCGACCGCCGCGGTTCGTTCCCCGACTCGCTCGACGCCCTGCTGGCCCTGCCCGGCGTGGGGCCGTACACCGCGCGCGCCGTGCTGGCGTTCGCCTTCGAGGCCGATGCCGCAGTCGTCGACACGAACATCGCGCGCCTGCTGGCACGCGTCGCCGGGCGCACCCTGACGCAGCGCGACGTCCAGGCCGCGGCGGACGCCGCGCTCCCTGGCGGCCAGGCGTGGGCGTGGAACCAGTGCCTGATGGAGCTCGGAGCGTTGCTCTGCCGGCCGGTGCCGCGTTGCGCCGAGTGCCCGGCCCGTGCGGGTTGCGCGTGGCACGGATCGGGCGTCGACCCGGCGACCGGTTCGGCCTCGGTGAGCACCGCCCAGCCCCGATTCGACGGCAGCGACCGCCAGGCGCGCGGCCGGTTGATGGCCGCGCTGAACGCTGCGCCCGTGCGGGTGGACCGCGCCGCCCAGGTCATGCAGCGCGACGCGGCGACGGCGGTCCGCCTGGTCGAGGCGTTGGTCGCCGACGGGCTGTGCGTGCGGCGTGGCTCGTTGGTGATGCTGCCGGACTGACGGCCGTCAGGTGCCGCTGGTGAGCGCGGCGACGACCTGTTCGTAGACATCGTCGGCGTAGGCGCGCATCTCGTCGTCGGTGCGGTCCTGGACGGGATGTGGGGTGAAGACGCGGGCGACGTCGGGCATCCCGAGCGCCTCGGCCTGCGCGGCGGCGCCGTCGACGAACGGGGCCGAGGCGACGAACACGGTGGCCAGCCCACGTGCTTCGAGATCGACGGAGTCGTGCACACTGCACGACGTGCAACTGCCTCAATCGGCCAGCGCCTCGATCACCATCGTGCACTCGGTGGCGATCTCGTGGCGCAGGTCGACCGGCGCCGGCTTGGTGAACGTCGGCTTGCGATAGCGCCGCGTCACCACGCCGTGCTCGTGCAGGCGGCGTTCGAGCTGGTCGAGGAACACGTCGCCGCGTTGCTTGGAGATGTCCAGCAACCCGATCACCTGGCCGTCCAGACCGGCCGGCCGGGGGACCGGAGCGCGCCGCAGCGGGCGAGCCTCGTTCGTCGGGTCGAGGATGATCCGGCTCATGTGCGTGCCTCCTGGGCGCGAGGGTGGGGGTCGGCGCGTCGCTGCCGGCCGCCGGGGCTGGTCATCTGGTCACCTGGTCACCTGGTCACCTGCCGGGTGACCGGTTCGGAGCCGAGCGCACCTGCGGCCCACCCGCCGATGATCGCCGAGAACAGCCCCGCGTCGCCGCCGGCGTGGACGATCAGCAGCCCGCCGGGGCGGAACTTCGCCAGGCTCGGTACGTCCGCCACGAACGGGGGCATGCCGTCGGCGATGCCGTCCGCGCCTGCGGTCCAAGCCGCGCCCGGCTTGGCGCAGCGTTCCGACAACTCGTCGGTCAGGCGGGCCCGGTCCCACCCGGCGTCGAGCAGCAGCCGGCCGTGCTCGGGGCCGACCACCAGCATCGCGTCGAACGCGACGGCCAGCTTTGGCGAGTGCACGTGCATCAGGCTGGCCGCGTAGATCGCCGCCAGCTGCTCGGCGGTGCGCACCTTCTGGTCCACGACGCAACGCGGGCCCTCGCCGGCGAACACCGTGACGGCATCGGCGCCCGCGGGCATGCCGCGGCTGGTAGCCAGCGGCGCGAACGGCGAGTCGAGCTCACGCTCGGCGAAGCACAGGCCGATCTTGCCCGGGTTGCCGTGCGTCGCCCGGTCGGTACCACCAGGGCCCGGCCGGCCGCCGCCGACGGTGCGGATAAACACCTGCACGGCACGG
>CAZMHG010000685.1:0-1794 GCA_964565975.1 uncultured Ilumatobacteraceae bacterium
GGCCCGGATCTCCGACCTGCTCGCCGATCATCGGACCGTATCGTTCGAGTTCTTCCCCCCGAAGACCGAACCGGGCTGGTTGACGCTCGGGCGCACCATCGCCGACCTCGAACCGCTCCAGCCGGGCTTCGTGTCGGTCACCTACGGCGCCGGCGGGACCACGCGCAGCCGCACCCACGACGTCGTCGCCTGGGTCCGCCAGGAGACACCGATCACGCCGATGGCGCACCTCACCTGCAGCGGGCACCGGCGCTCCGAGATCGCCGAGATCCTGGCCAACTACCGCGCCGCCGATGTGACCAACATCCTCGCCCTCGGCGGCGATCCGCAGCTCGGCCCGGACGACACCGTCGTCCCGTCCGACTACGACCACGCCATCGATCTGGTGCACGACGTGCACGCCGCCGGCCCGTTCTGCGTCGGCGTCGCCGCGCACCCCGAGGTGCACCCACGCTCGCCGTCGCGGGCGGCCGATCGGCGGCATCTGGCCGCCAAGCTGCGCATCGCCGACTTCGCCGTCACGCAGTTCTTCTTCGACGCCGCGCACTACGTTCGCCTGCTCGACGAGCTGTCGGCGCTCGGCGTCGACAAGCCGGTGATCCCCGGCATCATGCCGGTCACCAACCTGGCGCAGATCCGGCGGATGGCCGCGCTGAGCGGTGCGGACGTGCCGGCGTGGCTGGTCGAGCTGCTGGAGTCGTGCGGCGACGACACCGAGGCGTGCTACCGCGCAGGCGTGGACGCAGCGACCGCGCTGTGCCAGGAGCTGCTCGATCTCGGCGCGCCGGGGCTGCACTTCTACACGCTCAACCGCAGCCAGGCGACACGCGAGATCGCCGCCGCGCTCGGCCTCGGCGCCGGGCCGCGGCGTTGACCGCCAACGCCGCACCGAACCGGCGCGCACGATTGGCGACGTTCCGTGCCCGGGGGTGAGACTGTCCGGGTCATGTCCGTAGGGTCCCGGCTCCAAGGTCGACCGGCGGACACCCAGGTCAGTCAGGTGCCGTACCTGCCCGGGCTGGACGGCCTGCGCGCCCTCGCCGTGGTCGCGGTGATGCTGTACCACGCCAACCACACCTGGTTGTCGGGTGGGTTCCTCGGCGTCGAGGTGTTCTTCGTGATCAGCGGCTACCTGATCACCCTGCTGCTGCTCGGCGAGCGCGAACGCACCGGCGGCATCGACCTGAAGGCGTTCTGGACTCGTCGCTTCCGCCGTCTGCTTCCGGCGCTGATCACGATGATCACGCTGCTGTTGGTGTATCTCAGCCTGTTCTTCCGCAAGGCGCTCGGCAGGACGCGCGGCGACGTCCTCGCCGGGTTCCCGTTCTACGCCACGAACTGGTACCAGATCTGGGTCGGGCAGGGCTACACCGCCGGCGAGGCCTTCGTCCCGCTCCGGCACCTGTGGTCGCTCGCCGTCGAGGAGCAGTTCTACCTGCTGTGGCCGCTGGTGATGGTGGTGCTGCTGCGGCGCCGGTCGCGCGCCGCGCAGGCGCGGCTCGGCCTGATCTTCGCGTCGATCAGCGTGGCCATCGCCCTGGTCGTCGCGGTGACGTACGCCGGTGGCGACATCGGCGCGTGCAGCGCGCAGCAGACCCACGGCTACTGGTACGTGTTCGGCCGATGCATCTCGGTCAACGACTTCTTGTACCTGTCGTCGATCACGCGGGCGGGCGGGATCCTGCTCGGCGCAGGACTGGCGATGGTCTGGCGCCCGGGCGCGCTGGTGCGCGGCAACCTTCGTCACGCCGGCCGCCAGCTCGACATCCTCGCCGTCGTCGGCCTGGCGGTCTT
>CAZMHG010000686.1:0-479 GCA_964565975.1 uncultured Ilumatobacteraceae bacterium
GGGAAGGGCATCGAGCTGGTCGACGCCCCGGTCGATGACCTGTGGGCGCGCGACACGCTGCCCAACTTCGTCGTGTCGACCGCGGGCACCAAGCAGCTCGCCGCCGCTCACGCACGGTTCAACGGGTGGGGAGACAAGCAGCGCCATGCCGGCGACACCCAACTCGCCGGTGTCGTCGCCGCGCATCTCGGCATCCCCCTGTTCGACAGCGGCCTCGTCGGTGAAGGTGGTGGCCTCGAAGTCGACGGATTCGGCACGGTGCTCGCCGCGGAGAGTTGCTGGGTCAACGACAACCGCAACCCCGGCATGACACGCGCCGAGATCGAGGCGAAGATCCTCACGATGCTCGGCGCCGAGCGGATGCTGTGGATTCCCGGGCTCGCCGGCCACGACATCACCGACGGCCACATCGACACGCTCGCTCGGTTCATTGGGTCAGGCACGATCCTCGTGGACCGGCCCGCCACCGAGGATCCCGA
>CAZMHG010000686.1:489-1793 GCA_964565975.1 uncultured Ilumatobacteraceae bacterium
GACGACCCATGGGTCGCAGTTGCCGAGGCGACCCGATCGGTCCTGTCCACAGCGACAACGTCGGGCGGTGTCCCCTACGAGATCGAAGAGATCAACCAACCGCTCGACATCCGTGGCCACGGCGACCAGTTCCTGTCGACCTACATGAACTTCTACGTCTGCAACGGTGCCGTGATCGCACCCGAGTTCGGCGACGAGCAGGCCGACGACGCAGCGCGTGCCCGACTCGCCGAGCTGTTCCCGAAACATGACATCGTCCAGGTCAACATCGATGCTCTCGCCGCTGGCGGGGGAGGGATCCACTGCGCAACCCAGCAACAACCAACGCTTGGGTGAGGCGAGCCAACACCGTCGGCTTCGGGCGGCATCGCTACGATCGGGGCATGACGTCATCGGCATCACCGACACCGTCGGTCGCGGGATCGTCCGGTGGTTCGCCGGATCCGCAGGCGGTCCTCACGCCGCTCACCGCTGCTGCAATGTTCCTCGTCGCGACCATCGACGAGGGGGGCGAGGACGTCGTGCGGGGGCTGCTCGGCGACCTGGCGGGACTGGAACGCACGGTGGGGTTCCGCGTGCCGAGCGCCGGCCTCGCGCTCGTGACGGGGATCGGGTCGGATGCGTGGGATCGCCTGTTCGCTGGTTCGCGACCTGCGCAGCTGCACCCCTTTCGCGAGCTGCGCGGCGATCGTCACCACGCGCCGTCCACGGCAGGTGACCTGCTCTTCCACATCCGTGCCAGCCAGCAGGACATGTGCTTCGAGCTGGCGTCGCTCATCATGGACCGGCTCACGTCGGCGGTCACGGTCGTGGACGAGGTACACGGGTTCAAGTACTTCGACGACCGCGATCTTCTCGGGTTCGTCGACGGCACCGAGAACCCCACCGGTGGAGCGGCGAGCGCGGCGGTTACCGTCCTCGTCGAGGACGACCGCGAGTTCGCCGGATCGAGCTACGTGATCGTCCAGAAGTATCTCCACGATCTCGACGCGTGGAACGCGCTGACGGTGGAGGAGCAGGAGCTAGCCATCGGCCGGCGCAAGCTCTCGAACGTCGAGCTGCCGGATGACGCGAAGCCCACCAACTCGCATGTCGCGCTGAACACCATCGTCGACGCGGACGGCAGGCAGCGACAGATCCTGCGCGACAACATGGCCTTCGGCGCCGTCGGGACCCGCGAGTTCGGCACGTACTTCATCGGCTACGCCTCGTCGCCCGAGGTCACCGAGGAGATGCTGCGCCACATGTTCATCGGGGATCCGCCCGGGAACCACGATCGCATCCTCGACTTCTCCACCCCCGTG
>CAZMHG010000687.1:0-1785 GCA_964565975.1 uncultured Ilumatobacteraceae bacterium
TTGACCTCGACGGCGATCACGCCGCTGCCGGCGAGCATCTCCGCCGCCCGCCGGTACTCGTCGACCGAACGGCCCCAGATGGACGCGACGACCCGCACGCCGGCGAGCGCCGGCAGCTCGTCGGCCAGCCATGCGGCGACGCCCGGCCCTTGCAGGCCGATCGCATTGAGCATCCCGGCTCCTGCCGAGATCACCCGCGGCGCCGGGTTGCCCGCCCACGGCTCGGCGGACAACGACTTGACCACGTGCGCACCGAGCGTGCCGAGGTCGACGAAGTCGGCCAGTTCACGTCCATGACCGGCGGTCCCTGCCGCGGTCATCACCGGGTTGGGCAGGGTGATCGACCCCACCGTGGCGGTCATGTCCGGCGCCCTCCGACTCGCCATGCGGCGGCGCGTCAAGCGTGGAGCTCCTGCAGGGTTCGCACCGTGAGCTCGTGCCCGGCGGTCTCGGCCATGCCCTCGACGGCGGCGAGCGCGGCCTCCACCGTGGTGACGAGCGAGATCCGGTGCGTGCTCGCGGCCTTGCGGATCGCCTCGCCGTCGGTGCGCCCACCGCGACCCTGCGGGGTGTTGATCACGAAGCACAAGTCGCCCGCGGCCATCAGGTCGACCGCGGTCTTGCCGTCCGGGTCGTTGGGCTGGCCGTCGAGGATCTTGGCCACGACCTGGTCGACGTGGACCCCGAAGCGGCCGAGATAGGCCGCCGTGCCGGCCGTCGCGGCGATGCCCAGACCGAGGCGGCGCAGGCGCGAGGCGACCACCAGCCCGGCTGGCTTGTCACGGTCGGCGAGCGACAAGAACACGGTGCCCTGCGTCGGCAGGATCGTGCCGGAGGCGAGCGCGGCCTTGTAGAACGCCCGGCCGTAGGAGGCGTCGACGCCCATCACCTCGCCCGTCGAGCGCATCTCCGGGCCGAGCGCGGCGTCCACCTCGGGGAACCGGCTGAACGGCAGCACAGCCTCTTTGACGGCGACGTGGCCGTGCGACGACGGCGCGCGCAGCAGGCGCTCGGCGCGCAGCTCGGCAAGCGTCGCGCCGAGCATCACCCTGCTGGCGACCTTGGCCAGCGGCACGCCGGTCGCCTTGGCGACGAACGGCACGGTGCGGCTGGCGCGCGGGTTGGCCTCGATCACGAACACGGTGGTGCCGACGACGGCGTACTGCACGTTGATCAGGCCACGCACGTCGAGCGCGGCGGCGATCGAGCGGGTGTACGCCTCGATCACCTCGACCACCCATCGGGGCAGGGTCTGCGGCGGGATCGCGCAGGCCGAGTCACCGCTGTGCACGCCGGCTTCCTCGACGTGCTCCATCACGCCGCCGATCAGCACCTCGCCGGTGTGGTCGCGGATCGCGTCGACGTCGACTTCGACGGCATCTTCGAGGAACCGGTCGATCAGCACGGGGCGTTCGGCGGACAGCCCGCCTTCACGCCCGAGCGTGCCGAACCCGGCCAGCTCGGCCATCGCCCTGGCGAGGTGCTCACGATCGTGGACGATCTGCATCGCCCGGCCACCGAGCACGTAGCTCGGGCGGACGAGCACCGGGAAACCGACCCGGTCGACGATCGCGTTGGCCTGGGCGAGATCCGTCGCCGTGCCCCCAGGCGGCTGGGCGATCGACAACGAGTCGCACAACGAGTTCCACTTCTCACGGTCCTCGGCCAGGTCGATCGACGCCGGCGAGGTGCCGGCGATCAGCTCGACGGGCAGCTGGCCACTGAGCTTGAGCGGCGTCTGGCCACCGAGGGCGACGACCACCTTGGGGGCCACACCGCCGGCCG
>CAZMHG010000688.1:0-1785 GCA_964565975.1 uncultured Ilumatobacteraceae bacterium
CCGAGGCGCGCGTCGAGCGCGCCGCGTCACGCACCAGGTCGGTGGAACCCGACGAGCAGGCGGCGACACCGACGAGGCCGACGACCCCGAGGGCCGCCCTGCCCACGAGATGCACAATCCCAACCCGACGCACGGCCGGGCAGCGTACCCGCGCTCTCGCGGCCAACGGCGTCGCGGCCGGCCGGATTCGGCTGTGTCCGGTCGGCCGGATTCGGCCGCGGCCCGATCGGAGTGCCCGGACCGGGCTTGGGTACGCTGCCGCCCAGCGAGCCGACCGAACCGCCGGAACGGCGAACAGCTGCAAGGAGCGGTCATGATCGACATCCCGCGGATCATCTCGGTCGACGACCACGTCGTCGAACCACCCGACTTGTGGACCACCCGGCTGCCGGCGCGGTACCAGGACCGTGCGCCGCGGGTCGAGCGCGACCGTGGCGTGTTCCACCTGCGCGGCGGCGTGTTCAGCTTCGAGAAGGGCAACCCCGAGGGCGACTGGGGCGATTGGTGGATCTACGACGACCTCGTCTATCCGTTCCCCAAGCTGTCCGCCGCGCTCGGGTTCGACAACCTCGACGCCGAGCCGGTGACCTTCGACGAGATCCGGCCAGGCTGTTGGAAGCAGGCCGAGCGGCTGGCCGACATGGCCGCCAACCACGTCGACGCGTCGATCTGCTACCCCAACATCCTCCCCCGCTTCTGCGGCCAGGCGTTCCACGAGCGCAACGACAAGGACCTCGCGCTGCTGTGCGTGCAGGCCTACAACGACTGGATCATCGACGAGTGGTGCGCCGGCGAGGGCCGCGGCGCGCTGATCCCCCTCACGATCGTGCCGCTGTGGGACGCCTCGCTCGCCGCGGCCGAGGTGCGCCGGTGCGCGGCGAAGGGCAGCTACGCGATCACCTTCGCCGAGAACCCGGTGCCACTCGGGTTGCCGAGCATCCACGACAAGGACCGCTTCTGGGACCCGCTGTTCCAGGCCTGCGAAGACACCGACACGATCATCAACATGCACATCGGGTCGTCGTCGCGGATGCCGTCCACATCGCCCGACGCGCCGTTCATCGTCTCGTCCGTGTTGACGTTCCAGAACGCGATGGGGTCGCTCGTCGACTACCTGTTCTCCGGCGTGTTCGACCGGTTCCCGAAGCTGCGCATCGCCTACGCCGAGGGGCAGGTCGGGTGGATGCCATACGTGCTGGAGCGCGCCGACAAGCTGTGGGAGGAGCGCTCCGACAACGCCTTCGGGTCCAGCCTCAAGCGCCCGCCGAGCTCGTACATCCCCGGCCGGGTGTGGGGGTGCGTGTTCGACGACGAGGTCGGCATGGCCAACCGCCACGTGATCGGCATGGACCAGATCTGCTTCGAGGTCGACTACCCGCACGCCGACTCGACCTTCCCGCGCTCCAAGGAGGTCGCCGCGAACATCTGTGACAAGGCTGGGCTGACCGCAGCCGAGACGTACAAGTTCCTGCGCGGCAACGCGATCACCGCGTACGGCTTGCACCGGTACGGGATCACCGAGTAGCGGAGGGCATCCATGCGCGGCATCGTCTACGACGGCACGCAAACGACGTTGGTCGACGACCTCGAGGTCCGCTCCCCCGGGCCGCGCGAGGTGATCGTCCAGATCAAGGCCGCGGGGCTGTGCCACAGCGACCTGTCCTACATGCATGGCCTGTACCCCGTTCCGTCGCCGGGTGTGTGCGGCCACGAGGGCGCCGGCGTCGTCGCCGAGGTCGGCAGCGCGGTGACCCACGTGGTGCCGGGCGACCACGTGGTGATCAG
>CAZMHG010000689.1:0-1784 GCA_964565975.1 uncultured Ilumatobacteraceae bacterium
CGGGTGCGATCGCCGATCCACAGCATGTGGGCCGAGCAGTCGTACCACCCGCCGGTGAGCGAGTCCTGGCGGGTGAGCGCTTCCTCGTAGCCGAGCAGCAGCGCTTCGTGGCTGGTGTACACGTCCACCTCGTGGAGGTCGTGTGTCGCCTCGGTGTCGACGCCGCAGGCGCGCATGAAGCGCAGGGCGCGCTCGATCTCGGTGGCAAGCACGTCGTAGCGCTGACCCTCGGGGCTCGTCGAGACGAACTCCTGCGTCCAGGCGTGGACTCGGCCGAGGTCGGCGAAACCGCCCTTGGTGAAGGCGCGCAGCAGGTTCAGAGTGCTGGCCGACTGGTGGTAGGCCTGCACCAGCCGGTCCGGGTTGGGGACGCGGGCGGCGTCGGTGGGATGCGGCGAGTTGACGATGTGCCCGCGGAAGCTGGGCAGCTGCCGGTCGCCGATCGTCTCGAACGGGCTGGAACGCGGTTTGGCGAACTGCCCGGCGATACGGCCGACCTTGACGACGGGGACGCCGAGCGAATACGTCAGCACGACGGCCATCTGCAGGATGACGCGCAGCTTCTCGCGGATGTTGGCCGCGGAGAACTCTTCGAAGCTCTCGGCGCAATCGCCGGCCTGGAGCAAGAACGCGTTGCCCGCGGCGACGCTGCCAAGCGTGGACAGCAGGGAGCGGGCTTCGCCGGCGAAGATCAGCGGGGGATACGAGCCGACCTGCTTGAGGGCGCGGTCGAGGTCGGCGGCATCGGGCCAGTCCGGCTGTTGATCGGCCGGAAATGCGTGCCAGGACGAGGGACTCCAATCCTTCACCCGGTCGAGCCTAACGGCGCGGTGGTGAGACCGCCGAGCCGCGGTCCGTCGTCGCCGCACGGCCTACGCTGCCGACCGTGACCGCGACCGACGACCGATCCACGCCCGAGGCGCACGGCTCGGTGATCGTCGTGGGGTCGGTGAATGTCGACCTCGTCGTGGTCGCCGCGCACCTCCCGGCAGCGGGCGAGACCGTCGTCGGTGGCGACATGGCCCAGTACGGCGGCGGGAAGGGCGCCAACGCCGCGGTCGCCGCGGCCCGCGCCGGTGGCCGGGTGTGCTTCGTGGGCGCGGTGGGCGACGACGACCTTGGCCGGTGGAGCGCCGCGCAACTCTCCGGCGAGGCGATCGATCTGACCGATCTCCAGCGCCTCGGCTCGCCGACGGGTGTCGCCCTGATCGTGGTGGACGCGGCAGGTGAGAACCAGATCGCGGTCGGGCCCGGCGCCAACGCCGCGCTCGACGCCGACGACGTTCGCGCCGCGGTGGCGCGCCTGGCCACCGGCGCGCGGTGCCTGCTGATGAGCGCCGAGGTCGGCGCCGACTGCCTGGCGGCGGCGATCGACGAGGCGGTGCGCGCCGGCGTGCGCTGCGTGCTCAATCCGGCGCCGATGTCACCAGCGCTCGCGCCGCTCGCCGCACAGGTCGACGTGCTCACCCCGAACGAGACCGAGCTGGCCGACCTCGCGGACGCGCTCGGCGTGCCGCCAGGATCGCGCCTGGACCGGGCGGTGGCCGTCGCCAGCCGGACCGGGGCCGACCTGATCGTGACGTGCGGCGGCGAAGGTGCGCTGGTGGTCGCACGGGACCGGCCGGCGTACCTGGTGCCCTCGATCGACGTCGACGTCGTCGACACCACCGGGGCCGGCGACACGCTCAACGGTGTCCTGGCCGCTGGCCTGGCGGCGCACGGCGACGTACACGCCGCCGCGCGTGCTGCCGTGGCGTGGAGCCCTTGCGTTGAGGCACAGCACG
>CAZMHG010000690.1:0-1779 GCA_964565975.1 uncultured Ilumatobacteraceae bacterium
CAGGAGGCGCTGCCCGATTGCCCGCTGGTCGTGTTCGTCGACGAGCCGCTGTTTGGCGAGGTGCATGCCGACGACTTCTTCCTCGCTCCCGACACGGCGATCGACTTGGTCTCGGCTGCGCTGGCGATGATCGAAGCCCGCGCCGTGTCCGGCCTGCACTGCTGCGCGTCGGCCGACGTCACCAGCCTGCTGGCGACCGGGCCGCACGTGCTGTCCGTGCCGGCGCACGAGCGCCTGGTGCCGGCCACGCAGCGGCTGCACCGCTTCCTCGACGCCGGTGGCGTGATCGCCTGGGGTGCGGTCCCGACCAGCGGACCGGTCGCGCTCTCGGCCGACCGGGCCTGGCGGTCGCTCAGCGCGCTGTGGTGCCGGATGGTCCAAGAAGGCGCCGACCCGACCCTGCTGCGCCAGCAGTCGTTGATCACGCCCGAGTGCGGTCTCGGCGGGCACAGCCCGGAGATCGCCGCGCAGCTCTTCGGCATCGCCGGACAGCTCGGCCAACGCGTGCGCGAGCAGGCAGTTGCCACCCAGTTCGCCTTCGGTGCGTAGCCTGCACGGGGTGCCCCAGTCGCCGGACCCGCGTGCCGAGGCGGACGCGCTGCGCCGCCAGATCCGTCACCACAACGAGCGGTACTACGCCCACGACGCGCCCGAGATCAGCGACGCGGACTACGACCTGCTCGTGCGCCGGCTGCGTGACCTGGAGAACGCCTTCCCCGACGTGGCCGACCCCGGCTCGCCGACCACCGAGGTGGGCTCCGGCGCGTTGAGCTCGGCATTCGCGCCGGTCGTCCATGCCACGCCGATGACCAGCCTCGACAACGCGATGGGTGCCGACGAGTTACAGGCGTGGACGGCCCGTGTCGCCCGCGGTCTGGACGGCGAGCCAGTCGTCTACGTCTGCGAGCTGAAGATCGACGGGCTGGCGATCAGCCTGCGCTACGAACACGGGGAGTACGTCCAGGCGGCGACACGCGGCGATGGCCGCGTCGGCGAGGACGTCACGGCCAACGTGGCGACGATCGCCGCGGTCCCCAAGCGCCTCGCGCCTGGTGCGCCCGACGTGCTTGAGGTGCGTGGCGAGGTGTACATGCCGCGGGCGTCCTTCGAGGCGCTCAACGAGCGGATGGCGGCGGCGGGCAAGCCGGGCTTCGTCAACCCGCGCAACTCCGGCGCGGGCAGCCTGCGCCAGAAGGACCCGGCGGTCACCGCATCACGCGACCTGGCGATGTGGTGCTACCAGCTGGGCGACGTCGTCGGCGGGCCGCAGTTCGCCAGCCACCACGACACGCTCGACTACCTCGCCGGCCTGGGGTTCGCGATCAACCCCGAGGTCCGAACGGTCGACGACCGCGCCGCCGTCGACGCGTACTGCCAACGGTGGCTGGAGCGCCGCCACGACCTGCCCTACGAGATCGATGGCGTCGTGATCAAGGTCGACGACCTCGCCCAGCGGGCCCGCCTGGGGTTCACGTCGCGCGCGCCGCGCTGGGCGATCGCCTTCAAGTTCCCGCCCGAGGAGCGCACCACCGTGCTGCGCGACATCCACATCTCCGTCGGCCGGACCGGCCGGGCGACCCCGTTCGCGGTGCTCGAGCCGGTGTTCGTCGGCGGCTCCACGGTGGGCATGGCGACGTTGCACAACCAGGACCAGGTGGCCGCCAAGGACGTCCGCCCCGGCGACACCGTGATCGTCCGCAAAGCCGGCGACGTGATCCCCGAGGTCGTCGGTCCCGTCCTGGCGCTGCGTCCGCCGGGGTCGACGCCGTGGCAGTTTCC
>CAZMHG010000691.1:0-1773 GCA_964565975.1 uncultured Ilumatobacteraceae bacterium
CGTCACGATCGAGCATGCCGAACTGGTCGATCGCCTTGACGACCTGGCGGCGGCACAGCTCCTGCAGGTGCTCGGCGCAGAACTTGGCGTTGTGCCGGGGCAGATCGATGACCGCCGGCCCGCGGCAGACGCGGCACTTGGATGCCGTCGCGACCATCAGCAACCGCCGGAGATCACCGGGCGGATCTCGACGACGTCGTCGGCAGCGAGCAATGCGTCGTCGGGAACCAGGGTGCCATTGCGGATCACCAGGTGCGCCTCGCGGCTAAGCGAGAGGCTGACCAGCAGTGCACCGACCCGGTTGGGGCCGTCCAGTTGGAGCTCGCGGCGCGGATTGCGCAGCAGGACCTTCACCCCGACGCTCACCCCTTCCGCTGGGCGCGCAACGCACGCCGTTCGGCGCGGGTGCGCTGTGGCAGCGTCTGCAGCACCACGCCCTGGCCGGGCTCGAGACGCTCCAGGGTGACGACCTGTTCGGTGCGGCCGCCGATCCGCTGGAGCAGCTTGGGACCGTAGAGCACGGCGGCCGCGACCAGCCAGGCACGCTCGCCACCGAGCACACCCTTGCGGACCGCGCTGCGCTTGGCCAACCGCACCGGCGACAGGGCGCGTCGGAGAGCCATCGGCTAGACCCGCCGGATCTCGACGAGCGTGGTGCGCTTCTTCCCGCTGCGCCGGCCAAGGAAGTAGAACAGCAGCACCAGCACCAGGCCGCCGACCGCGGCGCCCGTGACGAGGTTCTTCTTCTTGTCCTCGACCTTGCTCTGGACGCCGTCCTGCACGGCCTTGAACTTGGCCTCGAGGTCTTCGCGGGTGATCTTCTGGGTCACGTGCTGGTCTCCTTCTGCAGCGTCGGCTTGCTGATCCGCCACACGGCGAAGGCGATCACCAGGCCGGCCACGATCAATGCGACCAGGTACGGGATGAGCCGCATCCATTGGCCGTGGAACGTTCCTGTGCCGAGCGACTGCATCATCCGCAGCACGCCGAGCACCAGGAACAGCGTGCCGAGCCCCATCGCCACCACACCGGCGAGGCCGAGCCCCGCCCAGCGACCGGCACCCTTCAGGGGTTCGAGTGTCTCCTGCTTGGCGTACGCCTTGACCAGTTGCAGGGCCTCGCCCACGCCACCTGGTGTCTGGTTCGTCGACGGGTTGTTGCTGACGGCCACGCCGCCATGTTAGGCACCCGGCCACCGCCAGCCACCCAGGCCGGGCGACCAAGCCCGGTCGCCGGGGGTCGGCGGGGTGCGGCAGCTACGTCGGATCGGCGTGGCCTGCGTCGGGCGACGACGGTCGGCCGAGGCGGAAGCTGCGCTGGGCGACGAGCGCTTCGAGTTGATCGACGAACAGGCTGCTGCGGGAGTTGGGACCGGCCGCGCACAACAGGTCGTAGCGGTCGGCAGGGCCCAACCCGACAGCGCCGTACAGCTGCTCGGTGGCGACCTCGTCGATGTCCTGCGCCGCGCTCGACGCGTCGAGGTCGCCCAGCGCCGCGCCGAGCTGGATCGCCCGGCCGGCCAGGCGGCGGATCACCTCGGCGTCGGGCGGGGCGAGCTGCGCGTCGACCGGGTCGTCGGGCCACGGGTCGACGTCGGCGACCGGGTACGGGTCGTCGGCCAGCCAACTGTTGACGCGGATCCGCCCGGCGCCGACGGTCCACACGCCGAGGGTCCCGATCGGGGTCGGTTCGATGCGCAGGACACGCGCCAGGACGGCGACGTCGCGGCGGATGTCTCCCCCGCCGACCTCGCTCCCCCGGTCGATCAGGACC
>CAZMHG010000692.1:0-1746 GCA_964565975.1 uncultured Ilumatobacteraceae bacterium
AGACGTTCTTCGTCCAGGGCGGTCGGGTGACCCGCGTGGACAGCTGGGCGATGGGCCCCACGGTCAGCCAGGACGCCCGGTGGGACGTGGGTGCGCTGGGCGACGCGCTGTGCAACGCGATGGGCGGCTGAACAGGTCGGGCAGCGGCCCTGCTCAGGCGGTGATCGCCTTGATCTCGCGGGTCACCGTGGCCGCGGCGTCGTCGGTGGGCATCAGCATCTGCAGCGACATCAGCTTCATCATGTCGCCCTGGACCGTGATCTTGCCGGCCAGGAAGGCCTGCATCACCGCAGCCTGATCCTGCTCCACGAACAGCGCCCTGGCGGTGGCCCAGTCCAAGGTCAGGGTCACGTCGGCGTCGGCCAGCAGGCCTTCGTCGATCGCCGCTTCGCCGCTCGAGGTGTCGAGGTGCACTTCGACCGCGTCGCCGCCCCACGGCACGTTGGTGACGACCTGGTTGATCTTGACCGTGGCCGCGATCGGGGTCGATTGCCCGGCGTACTTGGCCCGGATGGCGCGCACCTCGGCGATCCAATCGGGGGACAGGAACTCACTTGCCACGCCAACCTCCGCGCTCGAACGTGCGCCGAAGGGTAGCGGGCGGCGCCGCCGTGGCTGCCGCCTGACCGCGGCTGGTGCTGAACCTTTCGTCTCACCCGCCAGGTTCGCCGGGCAAATGCCGATAAGAGTGGTCATCTATGGCACAGATCTTGGTCACCGAGGAGATCGCCGAGAGCGGGTTGAACCGCCTGCGCGCGGCCGGTCACGTGGTGGACGTCCAGACCGACCTGTCTCGGCTGCACGCCCACCTGGCCGACGCCGAGGCGCTGATCATCCGCTCGGCGACGCAGGTCACCGCCGACGTGCTCGCCGCGGCGCCAAAGCTGATGGTCGTCGGCCGGGCCGGCATCGGGCTGGACAACGTCGACGTCCCGGCGGCCACGGCCCGCGGCGTGATGGTGGTCAACGCCCCGCAGAGCAACGTCATCTCCGCGGCCGAGCACACGATGGCCCTGCTGATGTCCCAGGCGCGCAACGTGCCCCAGGCCCACGCCGCGCTGAAGGCCGGCCGCTGGGAGCGTTCCCGCTGGGAGGGCGTCGAGCTGGCCGACAAGACCCTAGCGATCATCGGCCTCGGCCGGATCGGCAAGCTCGTCGCCGACCGGGCCAGGGCGTTCGGGATGCGCCTGCTGGCGTACGACCCGTTCGTCTCCGAGGAGCGTGCGCGGCAGCTGGGTGTCGAGCTGACCAGCCTGGAACAGGCCGTAGCGAAGGCCGACTTCCTGACGATCCACCTGCCGAAGACGAAGGAGACGACGAACCTGATCAACCGCGACGTGCTGTTGAAGGCCAAGCCCGACCTGCGCCTGATCAACGTCGCCCGCGGTGGCATCGTCAACGAGGCCGATCTGGCCGAGGCGATCCGCGACGGTGTCATCGCCGGCGCCGCGCTCGACGTGTTCGCCACCGAACCGATGACCGAGTCGCCGCTGCTCGGGCTGGACGAGGTGGTCGTCACCCCGCACCTCGGCGCGTCCACCCGTGAGGCTCAGGACAAGGCGGGCGACACGATCGCCGACATGGTCCAACTGGCTCTGGCCGGCGAGTTCGTCCCGGACGCCGTGAACGTCTCCGGTGGTCCGGTCGGCGAGGAGGTCGCACCGTGGCTCGAGCTCGTGCGCAAGCTCGGTCTCATCGCCGGCACGCTGTCGCCGGAGGCGGTGCAGAACGTGCAGGTCGTCGCCA
>CAZMHG010000693.1:0-1744 GCA_964565975.1 uncultured Ilumatobacteraceae bacterium
CGACAACCGCCACTTCTGCACCGCCATCCTCGTCCTCGACCCGGACGCCGCCGCCGTGTGGAAGAAGGCCAACGGGCTGGACGACGTGCCGCTCGCCGACCTGGCCCGGCGACCGGACGTCATCGCGCAGGTCCAGGCCGGCGTCGACGAGGTCAACCGCCAGTTCGCCCAGGTCGAGCAGATCCGCAAGTTCGTCCTCGTCGGCGAGGAGTGGTTGCCGGACAGCGACGTGCTCACACCGACGTCCAAGCTCAAGCGGCGCGGGGTCAACGCCCGCTACGCGCGCCAGATCGACGAGATGTACGCGTCGTCGCTAGAACGCGGACCCGTCTGACGGCGGCACCGGCACTGGCAGCTTGGCCAGCACCCGGTGCAGTGCGAGCAGATCGCTGTCGGTCAGCACCACGGCGAACTCCTGCTGCACGGCGCGCCGGTAGTCCACCAGGGCGTCGCGCCAGGCGTCGCGGCCCAGGTCGGTCAGGCGTACCACGACCGCCCGGCGATCACTGCCGCGGTGGGGCGCGCCGCGCTCGACGAACCCGTGCTCCTGCAAGCGATCGAGGCGCCGGCTGACGCTGGAGGGCACGTCGCCGAGTGCGTCGATCAGCTCGTGGACGCGCATGCCGTGGCGCGCCTTGGCCAGCACGGCGAGCGTCTCGAACCACGCCAGGCTGATCCCTTGGGACTGGGCCAGGGCCGTGTCGATCCGGCGCCCGACCTGGGCGCCGACACGCGCCAACGAGCGCCACAGCTGCACCCGCTCGGCATCGAGACGCGGCATGCGGCGGTCAGGCGGTGGCCTTCAACGCCGCCTCGAACGCGTCCAGCGCCCAGGCGACCTCGGCCTCGTCGACCACCAACGGCGGCATCCACCGCAGGCAGGTGCCGTACGTGCCGGCGTTCATCACGATCAGCTTGCCCTCGCGCAGGCAGTGCTGTTGCACGGCGGCAACGCGGGCCGGGTCGCTGAACTCGGTTCCGACCATCAGCCCCGGGCCGCGCACTTGGGTGATCACGTCGTGCTCGTGGGCCAGGCGCCGGATGCCGTCGGTGAGCTGCGCGCCGCGCTCGTTGACGTTGTCCAGGAACCCGGGTGCCCGCATCAGGCCGATCGTGGCGATCGCCGCCGCGCAGCCCATCGGGTTGCCGCCGTACGTGCCGCCGTGGCTGCCCGTCGGCCACTTGTCGTCCAGCTCGCGGCGGGTGCCGAGGGCGGCGAACGGGAACCCGCTGGCGATGCCCTTGGCCATGCAGATCACGTCCGGTTCGATGCCGTAGTGCTCGACGGCGACCATCTTGCCGGTACGCCCCGCACCGGACTGGACCTCGTCGGCGACGAACATGATCCCGTGCTTGCGGCAGCGCTCGACCACACCCTGGATGAACGCGGCCGGCGCCGGGATGTAGCCGCCCTCGCCGAGCACCGGCTCGAGGATCGCCGCGGCGGTCTCGTCCGGGGCCGTGAGCGACTTGAGCACGTGGTCGAATCCGGCCAGCGCCTTGGCGACCTCGGCGTCCTGGTCCTGGGCGAGCGGGTCGGGGTAGGGAGCGACGAACACACCGGCCGGCAACGGCGCATGGCCGGCGCGGTAGCCGGTCTTCGACGTCGTCATCGCCATGCCCAGGTGCGTGCGCCCGTGGAAGCTGCCGCTGAACACGATCACGTGGGGCCGCTTGGTGACCTGCTTGGAGAGCTTGATCGCCGCTTCGGTGATCTCCGCGCCGGAGTTGGCGAAGAAGAACG
>CAZMHG010000694.1:0-1742 GCA_964565975.1 uncultured Ilumatobacteraceae bacterium
AGCTTCGGCTTCCCCAGCACCGAACCACACCGGTGCGCCAACACCACCACCCGGCCCACGGTCGTGCTGTGGATCGTCACACCACCCCACTACTGAGAACCACGAGGAGATCATGAAGTTCAGCCTGGCAATCAACCTGGAGCGCATGGACCCGAGCGACGACATCGTCGCCGCGGCCCACCACACGATCGAGATGGTCCAGATGGCCGAGGAAGCCGGGTTCGAGATCGCCTGGGCGGCCGAGCACCATGCGATCGAGATGACCATCGCCCCTGCACCGTTCCAGCTGCTGGCGTGGTGGGGCGCGAACACGTCGCGCATCCGCCTCGGCACCGCGGTCGTCGTCGCCCCGTACTGGCACCCCATCAAGCTGGCCGGCGAGGCCGCGCTCTTGGACGTGCTCAGCGGCGGCCGGCTCGAGCTGGGCATCGGCCGCGGTGCCTACCAGCGCGAGTTCGACCGCATGTCGCCCGGCCTGCAGTCGGCCAGCGGCGCGGCGGCGCTGCGCGAGATCCTGCCCGCCGTACGGGCCCTGTGGGCCGGCGACTACACGCACGATGGCGAGTGGTGGTCCTTCCCGAAGGCGACCTCGTGCCCCAAGCCGGTGCAGGCCAACGTGCCGATCTGGGTCGCGGCGCGTGACCCCGACACCTACGACTGGGCCGTCGCCCAGGGCTGCGACATCATGTGCTGGCCGCTGACCAGGCCGATGGCCGAGCTCGAGGCGTACGTCGGGCGGATGGACGAGGCGGTCGAGAAGGCCGGGCTCGCCAGCCGGCCGCGGATGACCACGATGCGCTACAGCGCGGTGTGGGACAACGAGCGCGACGCCGACCTGTACGTCCGTTCCGTCCAGCGTCAGGCCGGCCAGTTCGAGAACCTGTTCAAGCAGGTCGGCGCGGTCGACGAGGGCTTCGCCGAACGGATCGACCTCGACTCGCTGGCCCACCGGGACGAGTACAAGCCCGAGACGCTGTGCGAGAACCTGATGTTCGGCACGCCCGACCAGGTGATCGCCAAGCTGCGCAAATATGAGGCGATGGGTACCGACTTCCTGTACTGCGCCAGCTACGGCGCACCGATCGAGGCGCAGAAGCGCTCGCTGCAGCGGTTCATCTCCGACGTCATGCCGGCGTTCGCGTGATGGGCGCGACCCTGCCCGACGCGCCGTTGCCCCACGGCGTGCGCAAGGTGATCCGCTACGTCGAGGACGTGTACGTCGACGGCGCCGCCGGGGGACCGGTGCGCCTGGCCGGCGTCGCCGCGGTGCTGCCCAACCCGTGGGCCGGGCGTGGCTTCGTCGACAACCTGCGCCCCGAGATCCTGGCGATCGCGCCGGACCTGGCCGCGGTGCTGGTGCCCGCGCTGCTGGAGCTGTGCGGCGGTGGCGAGCGCGTCGAGGCCTACGGCAAGGCCGCGCTGGTCGGTGTCGACGGCGAGGTCGAGCACGCCTCGGCGCTGATCCACACGCTCCGCTTCGGCAACGCCTTCCGCAACGCCGTCGGCGGCACCACCTACCTGGCGTTCACCAACAGCCGCTCCGCGCCGGGAGCGATGGTGTCGATCCCGATGATGCACAAGCTCGACGAAGGCCTGCGGTCGCACTACCTGACGCTCAACTTCACCGTGCCCGACGCCCCCGCGGCCGGCGAGCTGCTCGTCGCCATCGGCGCGTCCACCGGCGGCCGGTTGCACCCGCGCATCGGCAACCGCTACATCGACATGGAAGAGCTCGCCGCCGA
>CAZMHG010000695.1:0-1739 GCA_964565975.1 uncultured Ilumatobacteraceae bacterium
AGCTCTCGGTGAGGTGCTGGCCGGTCGTGGACGGTTCGATACTGCTGCGGCACCGGCGCATCCGCACGTCGTCGTCATCGTCGATGGCGTGGACCCGGCCGGCGAAACCCTGCTCGGAGACCTCGTCGGCGTGACGGTGCTGTCGGTCGGCCAGGAGGCCCTGGCCGGCGACGCCATGCTGCTGCGAATCGATGATGACCGGGTCGCCGTGCGGACCGGATCGGGTGCCGAGGAGATCGGCGTGATCGACCGCCTGGCATCGGCCGACGCCCTGGTCTGTGCACGCCGCCTGGCCCGCTACCGGTATCGCGGCGGCGGGCCCGAGTCGAACCCGCTGCAGCGGTGGTGTGCTGAGTTGGGCATCGCCGCACCGGATGGGCCGGTACTGTGGCCGGCGCGCGAGGGACGGGAGCGGCTTCGGGTGCCCATCGGGACCACGGCGCAAGGCCGACTCGTCGAACTCGACATCAAGGAAGCGGCCGAGGGCGGGCTGGGACCGCACGGGCTGTGTGTGGGTGCCACCGGCTCCGGAAAATCCGAGCTGCTCCGGACCGTGGTGCTCGGGATGATCAGCCGCCACCCGCCGGAGGACCTCAATCTGGTGCTGGTCGACTTCAAGGGCGGCGCAACGTTCTTGGGCCTGGAGGGTTTGCACCACGTCGCCGCGGTCATCACCAACCTCTCCGAGGAATCGCACCTGGTGGACCGTATGAAGGATGCGCTCGGCGGGGAGATCCACCGTCGCCAGCAGTTTCTGCGGCGCGCCGGCAACATCGCCGGGCTCGCCGCCTACCGGCGACTGCGCCGCGACGACGACACCCTGCCGCCGTTGCCCTCCTTGTTCGTGGTCATCGACGAGTTCGCCGAACTTCTGCACCATCATCCCGATTTCGCCGAACTGTTCGTCACCATCGGACGGGTCGGACGCTCCCTCGGAGTACACCTCCTGCTGGCCAGTCAACGGCTGGACGAGGGCCGACTACGCGGCCTCGACTCGCACCTGTCCTACCGCATCTGCCTGAAGACGCTGACGGGCGCCGAATCGCGCGCAGTGCTCGGAGTTGCCGATGCCGCAGAGTTGCCGGGCGCTCCGGGGGCAGCGCTGCTACGCACCAGCGACGGAACGCTCACCCGGTTCCAGACCATCCACGTCGGCGCTGCCGATCCGAGAGCACCGCAGCGTCGGCCGGATCCCGCAGCGCCACGTGTGCGAGCATTCACGTCGGTGCCGACGCCGGTCGCGACAGAGACCGGAGATCCGACGCCGACGCTGACGGACACCATCGTCGAACGGTTCAGCGGCCTGGGAGCGCGTGCGCATCCCCTGTGGCTGCCGCCGCTGCCGTCATCTCCGGAACTCGCCGAGCTGGAGCCGATTCCGGCCCATGAACTCGCCGCGCCCATCGGGCTCATCGATCTGCCGTTCGAGCAGCGGCGCACACCACTGCTCGTCGACATCGGCGGCGCGGCGGGCAACATCGCCGTCGTCGGCGCACCGCAGACCGGAAAATCTGCCACGGCCCGCACCATCGTCACCGCCTTGGCAGCCCGCCATGACGCCCGGCGGATTCAGTGGTACTGCCTGGACTTCGGTGGCGGCACCCTGCACTCGCTTCTCTCGCTGGCCCACGTCGGGTCGGTGGCCGCCCGAGGAGACCGTGAACTGGTGCGCCGCATCGTCGGCCGGGTCGAGTCCATCGTGGACTCCCGAGACAGGGGCGTCGCCACCGATCCCTACG
>CAZMHG010000696.1:0-1728 GCA_964565975.1 uncultured Ilumatobacteraceae bacterium
TGATCACCATCGCCCGGGCGTTCCTCGCCGACCCGGCGATCCTGATCCTCGACGAGGCGACCAGCTCGGTGGACACCCGTACCGAGCTGCTGATCCAGCGGGCCACGGCCTCGCTGCGTTCCACGCGCACCAGCTTCGTCATCGCTCACCGCTTGTCGACGATCCGCGACGCCGACCTGATCCTGGTGATGGAGGCCGGCCGGATCGTCGAGCAGGGCAACCACGAACAGCTGCTCGCCGCGGGCGGTGTGTACGCCGCGCTGTACCACTCGCAGTTCGCCGCGGCGATCGAGTGACCGCCTCCGCCGACGTTGGGATCGGTTCGCTCCTTGGCGATACCGTCGGGTAGGTGACCAGCTACCAGGCCCCGCTCGACGCCATCCTCGACGCACTGCGCACCGCCGGCCTCGCCGACGTGCTCGCCGCCCCGGCCTACGCCCAGTTCAGCGAGACCGACGTCGCCGACGTGCTCGGCGGATTCGCCTCGCTGGCCGCTGGCGTGATCTCGCCGACCGACGTGATCGGCGATCAGCAGGGTGCCTCGTTCGACCGCGACACCGGCGCGGTCACCGTCCCGGCCGAGCTGGCCGAGGCGTTCGCCCAGTACCAGGCGGGCGGGTGGCAAGGGCTCACCGCCCACACCGAGCTCGGCGGTGGCGGCTTTCCCAAGTCGGTCGGCATCGCCGTGCACGAGATGTTCGGCTCGGCCAACATGGCCCTGTCGCTGAACCCGATGCTCACCCAGAGCGGGATCGAGCTGCTCGAACGGTGGGGGACCGAGGCGCAGCACGCCGAGGTGCTGCCCCACCTCGTCGACGGCACGTGGAGCGGCACGATGAACCTCACCGAGCCCGACGCCGGATCCGACCTCGGGGTGATCCGCACCACGGCGACGCCCGACGGCGGCCGGTGGCGCATCAACGGCACGAAGATCTTCATCACGTGGGGCGAGCACGACCTGAGCGAGAACATCGCCCACCTCGTGCTGGCCAAGGCTCCCGACGCGCCCGAAGGGACACGCGGCATCTCGCTGTTCCTGGTGCGCCGGATCAACCCCGACGGCACGCGCAACGGCGTGCACTGCCGGTCGATCGAGCACAAGCTCGGCATCCACGCCAGCCCGACCTGCGTGCTGGAGTTCGTCGACGCCGACGGCGAGATGGTCGGCCCGCTGCACGGCGGCATGGCGGCGATGTTCTCGATGATGAACCCGGCACGCCTGGCGGTGGGCGTGCAAGGCGTCTCGATCGCCGAGCGGGCCATGCAGCAGGCCATGGCGTACGCCGCCGAGCGCCGTCAGGGTCGTGTCGGCGCCGATCCGTCCGCCCCCATCGTCGGGCACCCAGACGTGCAGCGGATGCTGCTGGACATCGCCGCGACCACCGACGCGTGCCGCCTGCTGGTGTTCGCCACCGCTGTGGCCGGCGACCTGGCGGCCGTCGCCGCCGATCCGTCGGTGCGCGACGCTGCGCAGCGACGTGCCGATCTGCTGACACCGCTGGCCAAGGCGTGGTGCACCGACCAGGGCGTGCGCACCGCCTCGGTCGCCGTGCAGGTCCACGGGGGCATGGGCTTCGTCGAGGAGACCGGCATCGCCCAGCGCTATCGCGACGCGCGGATCACGCCGATCTACGAGGGCACCAACGGCATCCAGGCGATCGACCTGGTCGGTCGCAAGGTGGCCCGCGACAACGGCACGGCGGTGCACGAGTTGCTCGACGACGCTCG
>CAZMHG010000697.1:0-1726 GCA_964565975.1 uncultured Ilumatobacteraceae bacterium
AGTGTCGAGGGCGGGGACAGCCATCGACATGTCGGCTGACACATGCGTCGGGCGGCCTCGACGTCGAGGACGTTCATCGCTTCGAGAAAGGTGACCAGCGTCCAGCCGTTGGTGGCGAACGCCGCGCCTTCGCCTGCGAGATAGCGACGTTCAAGCTCTCGGTATGCTTGGGCGAAATCGTCATCGTCGAAGCGGCCGCCGTAGATCACCTTCCCATCGGGGGCGATCTCGGACAAGATGAATCCGGTCGACTGGTTTCCGGCATCGTCTGACCACCGATGGTGAGCAAGTTGCAGCAGGTCGCCGCGAACGGCGGTCGTGTTCAACTCGAATCTGTTGTAGTTCTGCGTGAATCGCTCGACTGCAGCACGCACCGCCGGGGCGCCGATGATCGGGTCTCCGCCTAGGCGGCGTTTGTCGTCATAGACAACCTGATCCGAATAGACCGCGGCAGCGGCGTCGATGTCGCCACTGTGGAGCGCCGCGACAAAGTCACGTGCCACTGCACAAGCACGGTTGCTGACCGCTAGCCGAATTGGGGTCGCGCGCATCCGCTCCTCGGCGTATGCGAACGCGGCATCTTCGTCATCGACATCGAACTCGCATAGCGAAGTGAGGCGCCCGCCGTGGGTCTCGCCGGCGTACAGCCTCGACCAGTAAAACTTTTCGCCATCACGTCCTACGGCCTCGCGGTCGTGACGAAGAACGATCCAGTTTTTGGAGAGCCAGCACGTCACTGGGCTCCAGACTCGGTATGACGTGACCATGGCTCCGAGTTGCTCGACGCTGTCGCGGAGCTCTGCCGCTGAACGGGCGGGGAAGACCGAGCGGGAACGACTCTCAACCCGAAGACCAGGCGCCGAAAAGATCCTGAAGGCGCTGTCCAGATCACCACGGTTTTCGGCATGAGCATTCTCTACGAGTGGCAGTCCCTCCTCCGCGTAGGGCGCACCCTCACCGGCGAAGTAGCGGCGATCCAGCTCGGCGTACGCCGTGTCGAAGTCGTCCTCGTCGAAGCGGTCCTGAAAGACGAATCGCCCTTCTTCGCTCGTCTCTGTGAGGACGAAGCCGGTTGACTCGTTTCCGGAATCGTCCGACCATCGATAGCGCAGCAGATGCAGCCGTTCACCCCGGACGGCAACGATGTGTATCTCGAACCTGTTGTACAGCTCAGCAATTCGTTCCCATGCTGCGCGTGCACTGGCGCGGTCCGTAATCGGACCACCGCTGAAGCGGCGATGGTCGGCGTGCCGGTAGTCGTCGGCATAGGTACTTGCGACGGTGTCGAGGTCACCGGCTTGCAATGCAGCGAAGACCTCGTGCGCCACGTCCGACGAGGCATTTCGCACTGATAGCCGAGAAGGCTTCGGCGTGATCACGGATTCGGCATAGGCGAACGCGTGCTCTTCGTCCTCGAACTCGTGCACCGTAGCGAGCAGCCCATCGCGGCACTCGGCGACATAGATGAAGTTCCAGCTGTACTCCTCCCCAGCGGCGCCGACCGCCGCGATCTCGCCGAGACCCACGGCGCAGGTTGGCGACAGCCAGCGGAGGACATTCACCCAATGCCGCTGCGAGGAGACCTGGCGTCCGCGCTCTTGCATCCAACGAAACATGTCATCGACCGTGCGCTCGGCATCTTTCAGCGCTGACGGTGTTGCGATCCAGCGAAACTCGGGGTGCGAAGCCCGGCGAACGCCTTCGATGTTCGCATTGCTGATCGCTA
>CAZMHG010000698.1:0-1720 GCA_964565975.1 uncultured Ilumatobacteraceae bacterium
CGCGATCACCACCGGCATGCTGCTCGGCATCATCATGATGCTCAACGTGTGGGGCGTCATCTGGCGCAACCAGAAGGTCGTGCTGGCCAACGCGGCGAACGTGCTCGGCGGTGGTGCCGCAGATCCTGCGGCGGCGAGCGCCGGCCGCAGGGCGATGATGGCCAGCCGGCAGAACACGGTGTTCTCCGTGGCGATGCTGTTCTTCATGGTCTTCAAGGGCCACAAGGCCGGGGCCAACGAACTGGTCAGCGGCGGCAGCAGCGCCGCCTACTGGATCATCGCCCTGGTGATCATCGCCGTGCTCGAACTGAACGCGCTGGGTCTGATGCCGTGGAAGTTCGAGGCCAAGAAGGGCCTCAACGCGCTGTATGACAACGGCGTCAAGGGCACGATCATCGCCGCGTTCGGTGTGTGGGTCGTGTTCTTGATCCTGAGCGAGATCTTCCTCAAGGCCTGAGCACGCCGGCGGCCACGGCACGGCGGCGCCGGTGGTGCCCCACAGCGGGGCAGCAGCACGCCGGCACGCCTACCGGACCGTGACGGTGGCCTTCATGTTGCCGTGGCCGGCGATGGTGCAGATCATCGTGTAGACGCCCGGCTTGAGGTTGAAGTCCTTGAGCACCGACTTGCGCGCCGGGGCGTTGATGACCGTTCCTGCGTCGGTGCCGTCGGCGGCGATCAGGTGCAGGTCGTGGTCGACCACATCGTTGTTCTGCAGGGCGATCGCTGCCTTGCCGCCGGTGGTCGTGACCTCGTAGGACGACTTGTCCCAGGCGATGTTGTTGGCGATCACCACGAGGTCGGCCGAGGCCGGCGGCGTGGGTGCGGGCGAACTGCCGCCGCAGGACGCCAGGCCGGCGGCGGCCGCGACGGGCACGACGGCGGCGAGGACGTGGCGGGCGAGGCGGTGCGCGGCGCGTGCTGACATGGCGGCGAATGCTACCGGCGCGACGCCGCTGGCCAGGGGTGACGCCTGGCCCAGGGGAGTACGCTCGGGCGGGTGACCGCACCCGACACCGCACGCACCAGCGCAGCCACGCCGCCGGCATTCGGCGCCAACTCGTGGCTCGTCGACGAGATGTTCGAGCGGTATCAGGCCGATCCGGCGGCCGTCGGCCCGGCCTGGCAGGAGTTCTTCTCCGACTACCGCAGCTCCACCGCTCCGGCGGCCGTGGCGGCTCCGGTCGCGGCGGCGACACCCGCGGTCACCAACGGGGCGGCGCCGGCACCGGGTGCCGCGCCGACGGCCAGTGCACCGCCCGCACCGGCGGCGCCGGCCACCGATCCGGGCGAGCCGATCCGCGGTGCGGGCGCGGCGATCGCCTCCAACATGGAGCGCAGCCTCACGGTGCCGACGGCGACCAGCTTCCGGAACATCCCGGCCAAGCTGCTCGAGGTCAACCGGACGATCATCAACGGCTACCGCAGCCGCGCCGGACAGGGCAAGGTCAGCTTCACCCACCTGATCGGCTACGCGGTCGTCCGCGCGATCGCCGACGCCACGCCGAACCTGAACAACACCTTCGCCGAGGGCAGCGACGGCAAGCCGCGCCTGGTCCGCAACGCCCAGCTGAACATGGGGCTGGCCGTCGACGTCGACAAGGGCGACGGCACCCGCACCCTCGTCGTCCCGGTCCTCAAGGACGCCGGATCGATGACCTTCGCCGAGTTCCTCAACGCCTACGAGGACCTGATCCGCAAGGTCAAGGGCAACAAGCTG
>CAZMHG010000699.1:0-1714 GCA_964565975.1 uncultured Ilumatobacteraceae bacterium
CACCTCGGGATCGAGGTTGTTGTGCAACATGCGATAGGCGGCTTCTTGCGGCCAGCTGCGGCAGGTGAGGGCGGTGCCACGCGGCGCGTGAACGGGACGGGCTGCGGACATGGCCCCAGTCTGGTGCGCCCTGGGTGCAGATGTCAACGCATGGTATATGGTGTCACGCCATGACAATGCGTCTGGCCCACCGCCCGACCCTCGACGAACCGGTCGATCCCGCCGTCGACGACGTTCCCCGGTCGATCGGCCGGGTGCTCGACGTCCTCGAGGTCGTCGTCCGCCGCGGCCCGATCAACCTCGCCGCGGTCGCCGCAGCGACGGACCTCACACCGACCACCGCCCTGCGCCACTTGCGCGCGCTGGTGACGCGCGACTACGTGGGGCGCGACGAGCGTGGTGCGTTCTCACCAGGTCCGGCGCTGCGGCACCTCGCCGGCGTCGTCGTCGGCGCCGGAGGCCCGGCGTCGCTGGTCGACGTCTGCCGACCGGTGCTCGCCGAGCTTGCCGAGGTCACCGGCGAATCGGCATACCTCGCCGTCTCCGCGGGTGACGAGGCCGTCTACGTCGCCACGGCCGAGAGCAAGCAGCCGCTCCGCCACGCGGGCTGGGTGGGCCGGACCGTCCCGCTCGACGGCACCGCGGTGGGCGCCGCGCTGCGCGGCTCGCCTGGCACCACGCTGCGGCGCGGTGGCGTCGAACCCGGGGTCACGGCCATCGCCCATGCGGTGCGCGTCGGCACCGAGATCGTCGCCGCGCTCGTGGTCATCGGCCCATCGCATCGCCTGCGCCGCGCCGAGGTCGCGGTGTGCCGCGCCGCGATCGGTGCCGCGGCGAACCGGGTCGGCGTGCGGCTGGCAGGGGTGGCGTGATGGCCGACATCGTGCTGCACGGTCCCGGCGTCACCATCGCCGACGTCGTCGCGGTCGCCCGCGACACGGCCCGGGTCACCCTGTCCGACGAGGCGCTGGCGCGCATGAGCGCGGCGCGGCAGATCGTCGAACAGCTGGCCGACGGCGCCCCGGTGTACGGCATCTCCACCGGCTTCGGCGCGCTGGCCACCGTGTCGATCCCGCCGGAGAAGCGCCACGCGCTACAGGCCGCGCTCGTCCGCTCGCACGCCGCAGGCATGGGTGCACCGGTCGAGACCGAGGTCGTGCGGGCGATGGTCTTCCTGCGCGCCCGCACCCTGGCACTCGGTGCCAGCGGCGCGCGGCCCGCCGTCGCCCAGGCGATGGTCGACCTGCTCAATGCCGGGATCACACCGGTCGTTCCGGAGTACGGCTCGCTGGGTGCGTCCGGCGACCTGGCGCCGCTGGCCCACGCCGCGCTGGTACTGATCGGCGAGGGCCTCGCCGTGGTCGGTGGCCAGGCGATGAGCGGCGGGGCGGCGCTCGCTGCCGCCGGGCTGTCGCCGATCGAGCTGCGCGAGAAGGAAGGTCTCTCGGTGACCAACGGGACCGACGCGATCCTCGGCATGTTGTGCCTGGCGATCGACGACGCGGCGACGCTGGCGCGTCAGGCCGACATGATCGCCGCGCTCACCGTCGAGGGATTGCTCGGCACGGATCGTGCGTTCGCCGCCGACCTGCAGGCCCTGCGTCCCCATCCGGGCCAGGCCACCAGCGCGGCCAATCTGCGGGCGATGCTCGCCGACTCACCGCTCGTCGCCAGCCATCGCGTCGACGACCAGCGCGTCCAGGATGCGTACTCG
>CAZMHG010000700.1:0-1701 GCA_964565975.1 uncultured Ilumatobacteraceae bacterium
AGGTCGACGAGGACGACAGCCGACATCGAACGGTCGATCACGTCGGTCTGGAACGAGGCATCGGTGACATCAGTGGCCATGCGTTCCAGGCTACGGGCGACCACCCCGACGTCGCCACGGCCGCACGTCCGGTGGGACCGCGGAGCGACCCGCGGCTACCGTCAGTCCGGTGAGCGATCCCGCAGGCGTACGTGTCGAACCCGTCACCGCGTGGCTGGTCGCCAACGTCCCCGGCGCCCGCGCGCCGTTCACCTTCCGCCAGATCGCCGGGGGACACTCCAACCTCACCTACCTCGTCACCGACGCCGGTGGTCGCCGGGTCGTGCTGCGCCGGCCACCGCTCGGCAGCGTGTTGTCCAGCGCCCACGACATGGGTCGCGAGCACCGGATCATCCACGCCCTGGCCGGCACCGACGTGCCCGTCGCCCCCACGTTCGGTTTGTGCGCCGACCCGGACGTCACGGACGCGCCGTTCTACGTGATGGACTTCGTCGACGGCTTGGTGGTGCGCGACGCCGAGGCCGCCGCACAGCTGACGGAGGCACAGCGGGGCATCGCCAGCGAGTCGATCGTCGACACGATGGCCAAGATCCACGCCGTCGACGTCGACGCCGTCGGGCTGGGCGAGCTGGGCAAGAAGACGGACTACATCTCCCGCCAGCTGAAGCGCTGGTACGGCCAGTGGCAGCAGCAGCACACCCGCGAGCTGCCAGGGATCCATCGTGTCCACGACGAGCTGTCCCGGCGCATCCCCGAGCAAGGCCCGGCGACGATCGTCCACGGCGACTACCGACTGGACAACTGCATGGTCGGCCCCGACGGCAACGTCGTCGCCGTGCTCGACTGGGAGATCTGCACCCTCGGCGACCCGCTGGCCGACCTCGGGCTGCTGCAGGTGTACTGGACCGGCCCAAACGACACCGGTTGGGCGTGGGAGTCGACCGCGACCAAGACGCCCGGGTTCATGGACCGTGCCCAGCTCGCCGACCGGTACGCCGCGGTGACCGGGCGCAGCCTCGACAACCTCGGCTTCTACGTCTCGTTCGCCTTCTGGAAGCTGGCGTGCATCCTGGAGGGGGTCTACTCGAGGTATCTCGAGGGCGCGCTCGGCGTGCGCGACACGGCCGAGCTGGCGCCGTTCGCCGTGCAGGTCGAGTCCGCCGTCCAGCGTGCCGAGGAAGCGTTGGAGTGATGGCCGCCGCGTACCAGCTGACGCGCACCCTGCCGGAACTGGCCGACCCGCTGCTGGTCACGTCGTTCACCGGCTGGATCGACGCCAGCAGCGCGGCCGAGACCGCGTTCAACACGCTGTCCAACGAGTGCGGCGCCGAGCTGCTCGCGGTGTTCGACGGCGACGAGTTCATCGACTACCGCGCCCGCCGACCGACGATGGAGCTGCGTGACGGGGTCAACACCCGGCTGGTGTGGCCCGACATCAACGTCTCCACCGGGCGCACCGCCGACGGGCGCGACATCGTGCTGCTCGGCGGGCCCGAGCCGGACACGCAGTGGCACCGGTTCTGCGCGGCGGTCACCGAACTGGCCGTGACGCTCGGGGTCGTCCGCTCGATCGGCTTCGGGGCCTACCCGTTCTCCACGCCGCACACCCGCCCGACGCGGATGAGCTGCACCTCGCCATCGGCCGACACCTTCGCCGGGCTGCCGTTCCTGACCAGCTCGCTGGACATCCCGGCGGGCGCC
>CAZMHG010000701.1:0-1688 GCA_964565975.1 uncultured Ilumatobacteraceae bacterium
CGTAGTACCGCTTGCCGGGGTAGCCCTCGGCGTACTTGTTGGTCAGCACGCTGCCGACGGCTTGCATCACCGCCGGAGAGGTGAAGTTCTCGCTGGCGATCAGCTGGATCCCCGTGGTCTGGCGCTCCTGCTCACGGGCGATCAGCTCGGTCACCTCGGTGTCCGGGTTGGTGTCGGTCGGGAACGGCATCAGAACTCCTCTTCCAGTGCGCTGATCTGGGCAACCCGGCGGGCATGGCGCCCGCCCTCGAACGGTGTCTCCAGGAACGTCGTGACGATCTCCTCGGCAAGGCCCTTGCCGACGATCCGGCCGCCCATCGACAGCACGTTGGCGTCGTTGTGAGCCCTGGCCATGCGTGCCGTGTACAGGTCGTTGCACAGCGCGGCACGCACGCCGCGGACCTTGTTGGCGGCCAACTGCTCGCCTTGACCGCTGCCGCCGATGACGATGCCGACGTCGGCGTTCCCGTCGCGCACGGTGCGGCCGACACCGGCGCAGATCGGTGGGTAGTCGACGCTGGCCGTGCTGAACGTTCCCTGGTCGTCGACCTCGTCGCCGCGGGCCTGCAGGAACTCGACGACGTACGCCTTCAGTTCGTAGCCCGCATGGTCGGAGCCGATGGCGATCCTGGTCACCCGGTCGAGTGTACGGACCGAACGCCTATCGGCCGAGACGGTGCGTGCGCCCGCCCGGGCGCACGTCGGCGGCCGGCCACGGAACCCGGAGCGACACCTTCGACGCGCACAGCGTCGGGCGGAAGCGGCGCCCGTCGATCGACCCGCCGGGGTAGAAGTAGCCGTCGGTCGTGCAGTAGTCGCCGGTCGACGGGCGGTACTTGATCAGCGTCCAGTGCAGGGCGAGCCGGCCGCGGGTGTCGTAGTAGCTCTGGCAGACCACCGTCGTGTGCCAGCGCGTCTGCGCGATCACGTTGTAGTCGAAGGCGCTGCACGCGGTTCCGGCGGTGACGACCGTCGTGTCCGACGGCGCGAGCGTCCAGCGCCAGGCACTGGACGCCTGGGCCGGGGCGGCCAGGCTCGCGCCGGTCAGTGCGGCGAGCAGGCCGGCGATCAGGACGCAACGACGGATCATCTTGGTTCCTCCTCGGATGTGCCGCGAGCGTAGGTCACACGGGCGTCGACTACCGGAACATCGCGGCATGCTCGAAGACGGCGAAGGCCGGCACCTCGTACGGATGGGCACCGCGCATCGCCGCGACCACGTCGGCGCGCATCCGGCGCGGCATGACGACCTCGATCCGATCCTCGGCAAGCCGTTCCAGTTCGCCGACCTCGCCGATCGTCGGTCGGGCGCCGTCGATCGGCCGGAACTGCCCGATGCCGCGACTGACGAACGCGCACTCGCGATAGGCGCCGACGGCTCCGGCACCGGCTGCGAACAGCGCCGCGAGGACCGCATCGGTGTGGTCCGGCGGTACGTAGACCACCAGCGTGTCGAGCTCCGGTCCGGTGTCGGCGTCCGTTCGGGGGTCCACGGGACCATGTGTACCAGTCCACCGCAGCTGGGTGCCGCCGGCCGCGCGGCGCCCGATCCCGCCCGGCCGTATGCCCGATCGGGACGACGCTGCAGGACGACGGCGCAGGACGACAGTGGCAGGATGGCGGGGTGACCCGCCCGACCATCATCCTCGACTGCGACCCCGGTCACGACGACGCGATCGCCCTCATCG
>CAZMHG010000702.1:0-1683 GCA_964565975.1 uncultured Ilumatobacteraceae bacterium
TCGGCTTGCCGATCCCGAAGATGTAGGTGAGGGCGATCTCCAACCGCTTCTCGCGGGGGATGTCGACACCGGAAATACGAGCCATGTGACGTTGCCTTCTCTCAGCCCTGGCGCTGCTTGTGACGGGGGTTTTCGCAGATGACCATGACGCGACCGTGCCGGCGAATCACCTTGCACTTCTCGCACATCTTCTTGACGCTGGGTCGGACCTTCATGGCTCTCTCTACTTGTATCGATACGTGATACGGCCCCGGGTGAGGTCGTACGGGGTGAGTTCCACCTGCACCTTGTCGCCGGGAAGGATTCGGATGTAGTGCATCCGCATCTTTCCGGAGATGTGCGCCAGCACCTTGTGGCCGTTGTCGAGCTCGACCCGGAACATCGCGTTGGGCAAGCTCTCCAAGATCGTGCCTTCCAGCACAATGGCGTCGTCTTTCGGCTTGGGCAGAGGGGGCCTCCTCGAGCGGTGGGAATACACGGCCCGGGCGACAACGCTGACGCGCCGACCTCGCTCGGGCCGAGGTGCAATGCTATCGGCCTGGTGAAGCAACGCCAAGTGCCCGCCGCGAACTCGCGCGGGCGCAGCGGTGCGGGCAGCGTACCGCACCGCTGTGCGGCACCGTCGGACCCCGAACGCCTGTCTACGCTGCGGCGCGGTGACCCTCTGGCGCGACCTCGGAACCGACATCGGCAACTTCCTCGGCCGGCCGGAGTTCATCGTCGGATCGCTCGTGCTCGTCTCCGCGTCGGTCGGCGTGGCGTGGCTGGCGCGGCGCACGGGGCGCAGCACACGCGGGCTCGTTCCGTTGAGCCTCGGGCTCGGTTCGGTGTTGCTGGTCCTCGGGTTCACCGTGGTGCGCGACGGCTTCCCGCGGGCGTTGCACCCGTCCACCCTGGTGCACCTGCCGGCGCTGAACTGGCCGCACCTGTCCGACGACCCGTGGTCGAGCAGCCAATTCGTCCTCAACGTCGCGCTGTTCGTGCCTGCCGGCGCGATCTGGACCGTGCTCACCCGGCAGCCATGGCGGGTGTTCGGCCGCCTGGTGCTGTTCGGTCTGGCGATCGAGTGGGTCCAACCGTTGCTCGGTGCCGGCGTCAAGGACTGGGAGGACATCGTCACCAACACCCTGGGCGCGGCGATCGGCACAGCCGTGGCCGCGCTGGTCGTGCGGTGTGCGCGGCGCGCGTCGCCCACGTGGCCTGCCCGGACGCGGGTTCTGGCCGCGCTGGGCACCGTCGTGGCGATCGGCGTGCTCACCTGGGGGGCCGTCGCCGTGGCGTCGGCACGCCAAACCAGGGCCCTGTCCGCCGCTCGCGCCGCGTTCGAGCGCACGACCCTGGCCGAGATCCGCGTCCGCCTGGCCGACGACCCGGAGTCGGTGTGGGATGTCGGCCCGCGCCGGTCCGACGGCAGCTCCGATGGCGCCGGCGGACTGGTCGTGCGGTACCCCACGCCGTTTCTCAGCATCCACCGGTGCGTGTACGTGCGTTGGACGCAGGACGCAGTGCGCTTCGAACGTCACTCGGGTGACGACTGCACGATGCTGATCGGCTGAGCGACGGGTCGGCTGCGGAACGCGGCGACACCGGCCGTCAAGACGAGACGGTCCAGCGGTCCTGGTTGGTGCAGGTGTTCTTCACGTCGCAGTAGAAGTCGAAGCTCCACGTGCCGCCCTCGCGACC
>CAZMHG010000703.1:0-1673 GCA_964565975.1 uncultured Ilumatobacteraceae bacterium
CTTCTCCTCGCGGTCGGTGATCGACGGGTCGACCGTGAAGTTGTACCGCGGCAGAAGCGCCCGCCACGCCTCTTCCCACGCGGCCAGCAGTGCCGAGAGGCCAACGAGCAACACTCCGGCCAACACCCAGGAGGGTTGCTTGCGCTTCGGCGCCGAGAGCGAAACGACCGACGGTGTCGAGGACGACTCTGCCGCTTCAGTCCGAGAAGCCTCGACACGGGCGCTCGGTCGTTGCATCGTGCGGGACATCAACACCCTCCCTGTTCGAGTCGCGGACCGGTGCACTCGACGAGGCCCTTCACCTCAGCGACGGCGAGCGGCGAGGTCGACGTCGTCGTGAATGCTTCGAGCGCGCCGCCGGCGCCGGTCGACGACGTCCAACTGATCGCCCACGTGATCGACAGTGATGTCGCGAAGTGGTAGCCGTCCACCTCTGACGTGGATGATGCATTCACGTAGGTGTACGAGCACGCACCTGGCGATGCAGGGTCATACGCGGCGACCGGACCGGTGCCGGAACAGCTGACGGCACCTGGATTCGCCGGGTCACCAGGATCGAACGACAACGAGGTCGGCCTCGCGGTCACGGTTGCCCAGATCGGCCCGACCGACGCCGTGACTGATATCGGTCGCCAGGAGTTTCCGCCGGCACGGAAGTCGAGCGGGGTCTGTACGTACGCCCAGCCGAACTCTGGGTCGAGCATCTCGAAGACGGGCACTGGCTTCGGCAGGGTGCGCTCCCGCAACTGCTCGAGCAGCTGCGGGAGGATGTCGGCGGGCTGGACCTCCGGGACATCCACCCACACGGCCTCGCCGTTGCACGTGCGCTGCCAGAGGTGATGGGTGACGCCGTCCACGACGCGCGGCCAGGTGACCGAGCCCAGGTCTGGAACACCGACCGTGACCCCGTCCTTCAAATCCCACGAGCAACCGCTGCTCGAACTGGTGCCACCCGACGTGCTGTACGAGACCTGAGCCTGGATCACGTCAGCCTCTTGCCCACCGCTTCCTTGACCCGAACCATCACCGGGACCGGCCAGCGCGGCGGGCGCAGGCAGCAGCAAGGCCGCCGCCAACATCGCAGCGATCAGCCGGCGGGACACACGTCGCTCGATTCAGTCGGTCCAACCGCCGGTGCGTCGTATGCACGCCACCTCCCGTCCGGGTCGAGCCGCATGTCCCAAGCGGAGCGGCCCGACGTGTAGGAGTCATCGATGATCACGTCCGCGCCGCCAGGGCCCGCCCCGGGATGGACGAGGTCGCTGCCATCGGCAATGCACACGGTTGCGGCGGCCGTTGTGCCATCAGGGCTCAAGTTCACCGCCTCGATCACGTATCTGAACTGATCCCTGTTGCGAACGGTGTAGCCGGCCGCGTTCCACTCCTGCACGCGGGAAACGTTGCGTTCGAGCAGCGCGCCGGCTCGTGTGACCTCGAGCGTGGATGGGTCGCACTGCGGCATTGCGACGAGGCAGTCGGAGAAGGTCTGCTGCGCCAGAGCAATCGCTGCGCGGACGTCCGCTTCGGGCGATGACGGAGGCTCGGTCGTCGTGGTGGACGTCGTCGATGTCGAGGTGCTTGGTGATGTCGACGTCGACGTGCTTGGCGATGTCGACGTTGAGGTCGAGGTGCTCGCCGTGACGATGCTCGGCTCGGTGACGCTCGGAGTGCTC
>CAZMHG010000704.1:0-1666 GCA_964565975.1 uncultured Ilumatobacteraceae bacterium
CTGGCCGTGCACGCCGTCCCACACGGACGGGTGGGCGTGGGGCCCGTCGCCGGTGGCCGACGGCGAGTGCTCCGCGTTCACGCCGCGGCCAGCCCGAGCACGGCGCGCACCGCCGCGTACACGTCGTCCGCCGGCGGCGTGGCGTCGACTACGACCCACCGGTCCGGCTCGGCCGCGGCCAGTGCGCGGAACCCGTCGCGCACCCGGGCATGAAACGCGTCGCTCTCCTGCTCGAAGCGGTCGAGCGTCCGACCGGCCAGCCGGCCGGCGAGCACGTCGTCCGGCGCGTCCAGCAGGACCACGACGTCCGGCCAGCACGAATCGATCGCCCAGTCGTTGATCGCCCGCAGGCGCGCGACGTCGAGCCCGCGCCCGTAACCCTGGTAGGCCAACGTCGAGTAGACGCTGCGGTCGCTGACCACGGTGCGACCGGCGACCAGGGCCGGACGGACGACCTCGGCCACGTGCTGTGCCCGATCGGCAGCCGTCATCAGTGCCTCGGCCCGGTCCGACAGGCACTCGACGGACGTGTCGTGGAGGATCTCGCGCAGCCGCCTGCCGACCGCGGTGCCACCCGTCTCGCGCGTCAGTACCGCACCCAGGTCGGCGGCGAGGCGAGCGGCGATCGTCGACTTGCCACAGCCCTCGGATCCCTCGAGCACGATGTACCGGCCGGCCACGCAGGGAAGGGTAACGAAGGGGTGGACCACCCGACGCACCCCCACACGACCCGCCCGCACCGGCCGGCGGCCGCAGGACCATCGGCCCTAGCGGACGCCGGGCGCGACAGAGATACGGTCGCGGGCAGGACGAACCAGCACCGGGCGAACGAAGGGGTCCGGGTGCGGACGAAAGGGGACCTGTCGGTGAGCACCATCGCAACGGAAAGGATCCGCAACGTGGCCCTCGTCGGCCACAGCGGTGCAGGAAAGACCTCGCTGGCCGAGGCGCTGCTGGTCCGCAGTGGGGCCATCAGCCGTGCCGGCAAGGTCGACGACGGCACCAGCACGCTGGACACCGAACCTGAGGCGACGAAGCGCAAGATCAGCCTGGCAGTCGGCCACGCGCCGTTCGAGTGGCGGGCACCGAACGGCGAGACGTACAAGATCAACCTGCTCGACACGCCCGGCTACCCGGACTTCATCGGCGAGGTCGAGGCCGCGTTCAGCGTCGCCGACCTGGCAGTGTTCGTCGTCAGCGCGGTCGACGGCGTGCAGGTCCAGACCGAGATGCTGTGGCGGCGCGCCGCCGCGCTGGGCCTGCCGCGCTTCGTGTTCGTCAACAAGGAGGACAAGGACCGCGCCGACTTCCATGCCGTGCTCGCCCAGCTGACGGCGACGTTCGGGCACGGGTTCGCCGCGCTGGAGCTGCCGCTCGGCGAGGCCAACACGCTGCACGGCATCGCCGACGTCCTCAACGAGGAGGCGTACGAGTACGAGCCGGGCGGCACCCACCACAACGAGCCGATGCCCGCCGACGTCGCCGACGAGGAACACCAGCTGCACGACGCGTTGGTCGAAGAGATCGTCTCCGGCGACGACGAACAGCTGGAGAAGTACCTGGGCGGCGAGATCCCCTCGCTTGCCGACCTGGAAGCGACGTTGTCCCACGAGGTGCTCGCCTGCCAGGAGTTCCCGGTGCTGCTCGGCTCCGCGGCCACCGGCGT
>CAZMHG010000705.1:0-1663 GCA_964565975.1 uncultured Ilumatobacteraceae bacterium
AGCTTGCAGAACACGACCGCGGCGACGATGCCGGCGACGACGCACAGAACGATGCCTGCAGCCAACATGCCGCCCTTCAATTGGCCGGGCCCACATGAGATGACGACCTCGTTGGCCATGTTGCGGGACCTGGTGCAATCGGCGAAGGACCGGATGATCATCCACACGCCCGGCACGGACAGCGGCAGGGTGATCAGGACGTTGACGATGCCGTCGACGAAGAGGGCCGCGAGCCGCTGGCCGAAGTTGGCGTAGTTGGTCGGCGTCATCTGGGGGGACGAGCCGCGGTACGCCTGGCCCTGTGGGTAGCCGCCGACCGGATAGTTGCCGGCCGAATAGTTGCCGACCGGGGCGTCGCTGCTCGGCGCCGACCACGGCGAGCCGGGCTGCGAACTGGGCGGCGGCGGGATCGAGGAACCGGACGAGCCGGGCGGTGGTGGGATCGAACTCACGCGCGCCACGGTATCCCGAGCGGCGGTCAGCGATACGGACGGTCGCGACGGCTGGCCACGGGCTTGGCCCACCAGCGGGCGCTGAACCGCCACGAGCTGCTCCGCGGTGCGTCGGCGACCAGGATCGACGGGCGCGGCCAGTTGGCCTCGACCGCAGCGACGATCGCCGCCAGCTCCTCGTCGGACGGGACCGGGCTCACCTGCACGGCGTGCTCACAGCGGCATGTTGCCGTGCTTGCGACGCGGCAACTCCTCACGCTTGGTGCGCAACATGCGTAGGCCGGCGACCACCTTCTGGCGTGTCTCGGCCGGGTCGATCACGTCGTCGACGTAGCCCCGCTCGGCGGCGGCGTACGGGTTGGCGTACTTCTCGGTGTAGTCGGCGACCAGTTCGGCGCGGCGTGCGACGGGATCGGCTGCCTGCTGCAGCTCGCGGCGGTAGACGATCTCGACCGCACCCTGCGGCCCCATCACGGCCAGCTCGGCGGTCGGCCAGGCGTAGCTGAGATCGGAGCCGATCGACTTCGAGTCCATCACGACGTACGCGCCCCCGTACGCCTTGCGGGTGATGATCTGGATCCGCGGCACGGTCGCCTCGCAGTACGCGTACAGCAACTTGGCGCCGTGGCGGATGATCCCGCCGTACTCCTGGTCGACGCCGGGCAGGAAGCCGGGAACGTCGACGAAGGTGATCAGCGGGATGTTGAACGCGTCGCAGGTGCGCACGAAGCGCGCCGCCTTCTCGGCCGACTCGATGTCGAGCACGCCGGCGAGGATCATCGGCTGGTTGCCGACGATGCCGACCGGCTTGCCGTCGACGCGGCTGAACCCGCACACGATGCTGCGTGCCCAGTGTGGGAAGTACTCGAAGAACTCGCCGTCGTCGACGACCGAGGCGATGACCTTCTTCATGTCGTACGGCTGGTTGGGGCTGGACGGCAGCAGGTCACGCAGCTCGGTGCACAGCCGATCCGGGTCGTCGCCACTGTCGATGGCCGGCGGGTCTTCCAGGTTGTTCGCAGGCAGGAACCCGAGCAGGTAGCGGACGTTGTCCAGGCACTCCTTCTCGTCGGCGGCGACGAAAGTGGCCACGCCGGACTTCGACGCGTGGCTCATCGCCCCGCCGAGTTCCTCGAGCGTCACCTCTTCACCGGTGACCGTCTTCACGACGTCCGGACCGGTGATGAACATGTGGCTCGATTCGCGGACCA
>CAZMHG010000706.1:0-1659 GCA_964565975.1 uncultured Ilumatobacteraceae bacterium
CCGCTCCATAAGCGCCGGAGGTAAGGAATCTGCTCGTCAAGGCGGCGTCCCCGCATATCGTCCTGCTCGGCACCGGCAGCGAGGTCGCCGTCTGCGTCGACGCCGCCGCCGAACTGCGCGACGCGGGCATCGCCGCCCGCGTCGTCAGCCTGCCGTCGTGGGATCGCTTCGCCGCCCAGACGCCCGCCTACCGCCGCGCCGTCCTCCCGCCCGGTGTACCGGTGCTCAGCGTCGAGGCCGCGACCACGTTCGGGTGGGAGCGCTACGCGGACGCCTCGATCGGCATCGACCGCTTCGGCGCCAGCGCGCCGGGTGGCGAGGTGCTCGACAAGCTCGGAATCAACACGGCCAACGTGGTCGCCCACGCCAAAGCGCTGGTGGCGGCGAAGCGCCGCACCGAACGAAAGGACCGGCCATGAACCGCCTCATCCGCCTGCACCAGGACTTCGGGCAGAGCCCGTGGCTGGACAACCTCAAGCGCAGCTACGTCACCGGTGGCACGCTCGCCGCGCTGCAGCAGCGCGGGATCCGCGGCCTCACCAGCAACCCAACGATCTTCCAGAAGGCGATCCAGGGATCGACCGACTACGACGAGCAGTTCGGCGTGCTCGCCGCCCAGTCCAACCCCGTGATCGACGACTACTGGGCGATGGTCCTGCAGGACATCAACGGTGCGCTCGACGCGTTCGCCGCACTGTACGAGGACTCCAACGGCGGCGACGGCTACGTGTCGGTCGAAGTCGACCCAGGGCTGGCGCGCGACAGCGCCGGAACCGAGGCCGCAGCCCGCGCCCTGCACCAGCAGATCGCCCGGCCGAACCTGATGGTCAAGATCCCGGGCACGGCCGAAGGCATCCCGGCGATCCGCCGGATGATCGCCGAAGGGCGCAACGTCAACGTGACGCTGCTGTTCAGCCTCGACGCCTACCAGCAGGTCATGCAGGCCTATCTCGACGGTCTCGAGGAGTACGCCACGACGCCCGGTGCCGACCTGACCAAGGTCGCCAGCGTGGCCAGCTTCTTCATCAGCCGGGTCGACACCGAGATCGACAAGCGGCTCGACGCGATCGGCTCGCCCGAGGCCCTTGCGCTGCGCGGCAAGGGCGCCGTCGCCCAGGCCAAGCTGGCCTACCGCGCCTTCCAGCAGACGTTCAGCGGGCTGCGGTGGGACAAGCTCCGCCAACAGGGTGCCGTCGTGCAGCGTCCGCTGTGGGCGAGCACGTCGACGAAGAACCCGGCGTACCCGGACACGCTGTACGTCGACCAGCTGATCGGTCCGCACACGGTGAACACGCTGCCCGATGCGACGATCGAGGCGTTCGCCGACCACGGCCATCTGGCCCGGACGGTCGACCACGACGTGGACGAGGCGCAGGCGGTCTGGGCGGGGCTCGGCGCCGCCGGCGTCGACCTCGACGACGTCGCCCGGACGCTGGAGGACGAGGGCGTGCGCAGCTTCCAGGCGAGCTTCACGGAGTTGCTCGACGCCCTGTCGGCCAAGGCCGCGGCCGGGCGCGGCTGACACCTCGATGCGCGCCAACCCGGGCCGCGACGAACCACCCGACCCGGGCGAACAGACGGCCGTGGTGGGCGGGCCCCCCCACCCCGGCGGCCCCCCCGCCGCCCAGGCGCCCCCCCCCACGCCCCCCCCCCCCCCCC
>CAZMHG010000707.1:0-527 GCA_964565975.1 uncultured Ilumatobacteraceae bacterium
CGAACTCGGCGCAGTGCTCGTCGAGCTTGCCGCGCTGCAGCGCGAGCCCGCCGAGTGAGTCGGCGCCACGGCGCAGCACCGCATCGTTGACCTTGTCCACCGACCGGCCCGGGTTGAGCGCGTAGGTGCAGAACACGGCGGCCTGCTTGCCGCGCATCATCGGCAGCGAGGCGATCCCGCCCAGGTTCCACGGCGCCTGGCCGACGACGAACAGCCCATGCACCCACGTGCCGACGATGACCATGTCCGCGTCCTGGATGGCCGCGTAGTCGGGCCGCCGGACCTTGTCCAGTCCGGTGATCGTCCAGCCTTCTTGGGACAGCAGACCGGCGACCTTCTCCCCTGCTCGCCAGGTGTTCCCGGTAAGGCTCTCGATCAGCAGCGCTGCCTTCATGGCTCGAATTCAATCACGGCGGGCCGGCGCGGTCCGCTTCCAGCCGCTGCTGGACGAGCTTGGCGATCCGTTCGGAACGCGCCGAGCGCACCTTGCGCAGCACGCTGACGATGGCCAGCGTGAACGTCAGCGT
>CAZMHG010000707.1:537-1657 GCA_964565975.1 uncultured Ilumatobacteraceae bacterium
AGGATCCCGATCATCACGTAGATGATCTTGTGCGGCAGATGACCGGTGCCGTAGAACAGGTACAGGTCGGGGATGATGAACGCCACCAGCGAGCACGTCGCCCAGATCAGCGCCCGCTTGTACTGGCGGTCGACGAACGAGATGACCATCCGCGGCGTGGTCACCGCGTCGATGCCTGCCGAGCACAGGTCGATGATCAGGTACACCCACGGGTTGAGGCCGTAGTCGCCGAGCACCGCCCAGGCGATGACCGCCCGGATCAGCGACCACCCGATGGCCAGCCCGGCCCACGTCAGGCTGAGCAGCCGCCGGCGCCGAAGCGTGGCAGCGCTGTGCATCGGGCCGCCGGTCACCGCGACATTCAATCAGTCGCCGCGCTACAGCTTCTTCAGCGGTGCCCAGGCGAGCGCAAGGTGCTTGGTGCCTGCACCGCGGAACCGGATGGTCGCCTCGGCCGAGTCGCCGGTGCCGCGGATGTCGGTGATCACGCCCTCGCCGAATGCCGGGTGCTCGACGTCGTCGCCGATGCGCAGGCCGAGCTCGTGGCTGTTGGACGGGCTCGGCTTGTTCTGCCGACCGGCGGCCAGTGCGGCATCGACGACGCGCTCGCGGTGCGCTTCGGTGCGGTCGTGGTCGCGTTGGCGGGCCGGTGACCAGTCGTCGTCGCGGTGCCGACGGTAGGCAGGCACTCCACCCGGCCCGCCAGCGCCGGCGCGGCCGGCGTAGCCCGCACGCCCGTACCCGCCGTCGGTCCACCGGTTGGCGTTGCCGCCGTCGCCTCGCTCGCGGTAGCTCTGCCGGCCGGACGACGACCTGCCGGTGGCCGCGCCGACGGCGGTGACCAGTTCGGTGGGGATCTCGTCGAGAAAGCGCGACGGCGGGTTGTAGCTCGTGGTGCCGAACAGCTGGCGGCTCCAGGCGTGGCTGAGGTGCAGCCGCTGCTGGGCCCGGGTGATGCCGACGTAGGCCAGGCGGCGTTCCTCTTCCAGCTCGACCGGTTCGGTGAGCGCCCGGCTGTGGGGGAAGACGCCTTCCTCCATCCCCATCAGGAACACGACGGGGAACTCCAGGCCCTTGGCCGAATGCAGGGTCATCAGCACGACCTTGTTGTCGTCGTCGA
>CAZMHG010000708.1:0-1654 GCA_964565975.1 uncultured Ilumatobacteraceae bacterium
GCAGCAACACCTGGTCGTAGGTCGCCGCGTCGCGCACGTCGTGGGTCGCGGTGACCACCGACGCGCCACGAGCGCGTTCGGCGGCGACGGCCTGGTGGTAGCGCTCCATGGCCGCGGCGTCGAGCCCCGAGGTCGGCTCGTCCAGCAGCAGCAGGTCGGCCTGGTGGGCGAGCACCTGGGCCAGGCGGATCCGCTGGCGCTGCCCGCCGGACAGGTCCCGCGCGGTGTGTCCGGCCAGGTCCGTTGCCCCCACCCGATCCAGCGCCTGATCGACCGCGGCCCGATCCGCTGGGCCGAGCCGGCCAAGCAGCCCGCGCCGCGGATAGCGGCCCATCGTCACCACGTCCCGGGCGCGCAGCGCGAGCAGCGGGTTGTCCGCGGAGAACTGGCTGAGCAGGGCGACCCGGCCCCCACCGATCGGCGGCGCCTGGCCGAGCACGTCGATCTCGCCGCCGAGCGGGGCGAGCAGCCCGGCGATGGTGGACAGCAGCGTCGACTTGCCCGACCCGTTGGCCCCGACGAGCGCCAGCGATTGGCCGCGGTCCAGCCGGAGGTCGAGACCGTCGACCACCGGCGTGCGTTGGTGGCCGATGCTCAGCGCGTGGGTGACGAGTGCGGTGCTCACGCGCTGGTACCGGGCCGTCGGGTCCGCCACGACGTGACCGCGAGGATCGCGAAGAACTGGGCGACGGCGACGGCGACGATCGTCGCGCCCGCGGCGAGGTCGAAGTGGTAGCTGGCCAGCAACCCGGCGTAGACGGACACGGCGCCGACGGCGACCGCACCGATGACCATGGTCCCCAGCCGCCGGCCGATCAGCACGCCGGCACCGCCGGGCGCGAGGAGCATGCCGAACACGAGCAGGGTGCCCACGGTGCGGAACGACATCACGACGCAGGCGGTGATCATCGCCATCATCAGCAGCTCGTAGCGCGCCGCCGGCCAACCGGCGAGGTCCGCTTGGCTGCGGTCGAACGCGAGCAGCAACAACGGCCGGTGGAAGAGCGCGGCCACGCCGCCAACGGCGACGAGGGTGACGGTCTGCTGGATGAGTGCGGCGCGGTCGACGCCCAGGATGTCGCCGAACAGCAGACCGAGCACGTCGCCGTTCAGCGACTGCGAGCTGGACGCCAAAATCACGCCCAGCGCGAGCATTCCGACGAACAGCAGCCCGATCGCCGTGTCGGCACCGAGGCGGGATCGCCGGGTGACCAGCTGCACGCCGCCGATCATCGTCACGGCCCCCGCCGCGGCCCCGAGCGAGCCAGGGAGCCCCAGCAGCATCGCCCCGGCGACACCCGGGAGCACACCGTGGGCCAACGCATCGCCGAGGAACGCCGTGCCGCGCAGGACCATGAACGTGCCGGCGATCGCGCAGCTGACCGCCACCAGGATGCCGCCCACCAAGGCGCGGACCATGAACGGGTTGTCGGCGAACGGTGTCACGAACCAGGTCACGGGATGTCCTCGATGGCGACCAGTGCAGCGGCGATCGTGCGAGCGATGTCGAGCACGAACGATCGGTAGGTCCCGTCGGCAGGGAGCCGGTGGGTGTCCAGTTCGACGACGCGCGCGCCGGTGTCCTGGGCGACGGTGGCCAGCGCGGCGCGTGAGTTTCCGGCCTCGGCGAACACCACGCGCACGCCGTTCGCGC
>CAZMHG010000709.1:0-512 GCA_964565975.1 uncultured Ilumatobacteraceae bacterium
TTGCCACCGCCGACGACGATGGCGACGTCGACGCCCAGCTCGCGGACGGCGACGATCTCCGACGCCGTCGCGGCCAGGGTCGCGCCGTCGAGGCCCGAACCCGAGTCGCCGGCGAGCGCCTCGCCCGACGGCTTGAAGACGATGCGCTTCCAGCGGGGCGAGGCCTCGGCCATCGAGATCAGCCGATCTCGACCTGGGCGAACCGCACGATCTTGGCCGATCCGATGTACTGCGTGACCGACTTCTTGTCGTCCTTGGCGTAGGGCTGCTCGACCAGGGCGACGTCCTTGAAGAAGCCGTTCAACCGGCCTTCGATGATCTTGGGCAGCGCCGCTTCGGGCTTGCCCTCGTTGCGGCTGATCGTCTCCAGCGTGGCCCGCTCGTGAGCGACCACGTCGGCGGGCACGTCGTCGCGCGTGAGGTACTTCGGCCGGGCGAAGGCGATGTGAACCGCGACGTCGTGGGCCAGTTCGGGGGTGGTGCCGCTCATCTCGACGAGCACCGCGTTGACG
>CAZMHG010000709.1:522-1647 GCA_964565975.1 uncultured Ilumatobacteraceae bacterium
CCCTGCATGTGCAGGTAGTCGCCGAGCGTGTTGCCGGCGGCGGCCTGGATGCGCACGACGTCACCCAGCTCGATCTTCTCCTTCAGCACGATCTTGAGGTCCTCGAGCTCTGCGGTCCGCTCGGCGACCGCGCCTTCGCCGTTGGCCGCGACCAGCTTGGCCAGGCTCTGGGCCTCGTCCTTGAACTGGTCGGAGCCGGCGACGAAGTCGGTCTCGCACTTCAGCTCGACGATCGCGCCGACGTTGCCGTCGAGCACCAGGGCGACCACGCCCTGGGTGTTCTCCCGGTCGTCGCGCTTGGCGCTGGCCGCGAGGCCCTTCTCACGCAGCCACTGCTTGGCGGCCTCCATGTCGCCACCGTTGGCTTCGAGCGCCTTCTTGGCGTCCATCATCCCGGCGCCGGTTGCCTGGCGCAGGGCCTGCACGTCTTTGGCGGTGAATGACATCGTGATCAGCTCTCGTTCGTGCCGGCCGGCGTGGCGCCGTCGGTGTCGTGGTTGTGGTCCCACCGGGTGAACCCGGCGGCGGCGGCGTTGGCCTCGGTGTCGAAGTAGTACTCCGCCTTGGTCCGGCCGTAGTACGGCGAATCCTCGGTGTGGTACAGCTTCGACTGGGCATTGCCCTTGATCGTGTGACCGGCCGGCACCGACCCGTCGGCCGTCGCGGCGAGGGCACCGGCGAACGGTGCGTCGGCCGTACCGGCATCGGCGACCGGGCTGGACGCGTCGGCTGCCGGGCTGGCCGCGTCTGCGGTGGCCGGCGCGATCTCCTCGGCCTGCTCGCGGGCGGCTTCCTTCTTGGCTGCGACACGCGCGTCGCGCTGCGCCTGCGCTGCGGCAGCCTGGCGGCGGGCGTCGGCCTGGGCGGCGGCGAAGGCGGCCTCGTCCTCGGCCGAGCGCTTCGGAGCGGCGTCGACCTGCACCGGCGCAGGGTTGCGGCGGCCGGCGACGTAGCGCCCCTCGGCGACGGCTTCGGCGATCACCTTGGACATCAGCGCGTTGGCCCGGATCGCGTCGTCGTTGCCCGGGATCGGGAACTGGATGACATCGGGGTCGACGTTCGTGTCGACCACGGCGATCACCGGGATCTTCAGCTTGTTGGCCTCGGTGACGGCGATGTGCTCCT
>CAZMHG010000710.1:0-1644 GCA_964565975.1 uncultured Ilumatobacteraceae bacterium
GATCGCCGCGACCCGAGCGGTCACGCCGTCCTTGGTCCGCCGGAAGTCGACCAGGCGGTACTGGCGCTTGTGCCCGCCGCCGCGGTGGCGGGAGGTCTTGCGACCGTAGGAGTTGCGCCCACCGGACTTGCGGGCCGGGGCGAGCAGCGACTTCTCCGGCGAGACCTTGGTGATCTCGGCGAAGTCACTGGTCGTCTGGAACCGGCGTCCGGCGCTCGTTGGCTTGCGTACGCGAATAGCCATGGTGCTCTCAGTTCTCGAACAGCGGGATCTCGTTGCCCGCTGCCAGGGTGACGATGGCCCGCTTGGTGTCGGGCTTGGATCCGGCGCGGCCGGTGCGGCGGGCGCGGGTGACCTTGCCCTTGCGGTTGAGCGTGTTGACCTTGGTCACCTTGACGCCCCAGATCGCCTCGACCGCGTCGTGGATCTCCGGCTTGCTGGCCGAGTGGGCGACTTTGAAGGTGTACACGCCCTGCTCGATGAGCCCGTAGCTCTTCTCCGACACGATCGGAGCGAGGATGATGTCGCGTGGGTCTTTCATGATCAGTCCTTGCTCTCACGCTGGCTCGGGGGGAGCTGGAATCCGGCCGCCTCGGCGTCGGCGGCGGTACGGAACCAGAACTCGGCGATGGTCCGGTTGTAGAACGCGGTCCCCGGACGGTGGTACAGGCCCGAGTCGCCGTTGCCCTTGATCACGTAGTCGGCGTCCGGCGAGGAGCCGTCCTCGTTGGCCCGGATCGCACCGGCGGGCACGTCGCCCGCGGCAGCCGCATCGGCGGCAGGTGCATCAGCGGGTGCGTCGGCCACGGCCGGCGCATCCGCGGCGGCGATGTCGGCGAACGGCACTGCAGGGGCGTCGGCCGCGGGCGCCGCGGCTGCGGGTGCATCGGCCTGGGCAGCGGCAGCGGCGTCCGACGCTGCGACCTTGGTCCTGGCCGGCTTCGCCGTCGCCCTGGCCGGCACGGCCGCGCCGGCCGCCGCGGCAGGCAGCGTGGCCTTGGAGAACACGACGTAGTCGTTGCACAGCACGTCGTAGGCGTTCAGCTCGGCGCGCTCGATGAGCTGCACCTGCTGGAGGTTGAGGAACGACTTGATCGTGTTGTGGTCGTCGATGTCGACGACCAGCAGCACCTTGCCGTCCAGGCCGAGGGTGCTCAGCGCGGCGACGGCGTCCTTGGTGCGCGGGGCCGCAAAGCCCCAGTCGTCGACGACGACGACCTTGCCGTCGGCGGCCCGGTCGCTGAGCGCCGAGGTCAGCGCCAGGCGGACCATCTTCTTTGGCGTCTTCTGGTCGTACGAGCGCGGCTTGGGGCCGAGGGCGACGCCACCACCGCTGTAATGCGGGGCGCGGATCGAGCCCTGACGGGCGTTGCCGGTGCCCTTCTGCTTGAACGGCTTCTTGCCGCCGCCGGACACCTCGGCGCGGGTCTTGGTGGACTGCGTGCCAGCCCGGCGAGCGGCGAGCTGGGCGGTGACGACCTGGTGCATCACCGGGACGTTCGGCTGGACACCGAACCAGGCGGCGTCGAGCTCGACTGCGCCGGCATCCGCGCCGGCCACGGTCTTGACGATTACGGACGTCATCACTTGCCTTTCACCGCGTTGCGGACGATGACGACGCCACCGTTGGGCCCGGGCACCGAG
>CAZMHG010000711.1:0-1638 GCA_964565975.1 uncultured Ilumatobacteraceae bacterium
CAAGCTGTCCCGCGCCGCTTCGCTCGAAGCCGTCCATCTCGGCTCGCCGGTGCCGCTGCAGGCCACGGCGCGGTACATGCGCGGACCGCGCGCCCAGCGCTTCGTCGCCGGCAGCGTCGCCCGGTCGATCGACTTCCTGAGCGGCCGTGCGCCACGCGACCAGGACGAGGGCCTGTCCTACTAGGCGCCGGCGAGGAGCTGTTCGCGCAGGATCTCGGCGTGGCCGACGTGGCAGGCGAGCTCCTGGATGACGTGGACGTAGATCCAGCGCAGCGACACCGGCCCACGCCGGTTGTACATCGCCTGGTCGTCGGGGCCGAGCGTGCCGATGGCCCGGCGCGACTCGTTCACCGCGGCCAGGAAGTCGGCGCGCACGGACTGGACGGTGTCGTCGGGCGTCAGCCGGAAGGAGTCGTCGACCGAGATCGCCACGCCGGCCGCCTCGCGTGATTCGCCACCGAGCGAGCAACGGAACCAGACGCGCTCGACGAACGCGGCGTGCTTGACGATGCCCAGCACCGTGGTCAACGACGGCACCAGCGACCGCCGGGCCTGCTCGTCGGTCAACCCGTCGAGCGCGCCGGCGATGCGGTCGCGGACGTCGTCGAGGAACGCCTGCAACAGGTCCGGTTCGGCGGCGTTGAAATCACGTCCGGCGCGGTACGGCATCCCTGATCAGACCGCCAGTTCGTTCCAGCTGCGGTACTTGGCGACCTTGCCGCGGACGACGTCGGCGTACAGCTCGGCCACCGCCTTGGTCTTGGGGCCCGGGCACGGGATCTGACGGTCGTCGATCGAGTTGACCGAGCTGACCTCGGCCGCCGTGCCGCACACGAACACCTCCTCGGCGATGTACAGATCGCTGCGCGCCAGGTTGTCGACCCGCATGTCGTAACCCAACTCCTCGCGGCCGAGCGTCATCACCGTGTTCTGGGTGATGCCCTCCAGCGCGCCGGCCGACAGCGGCGGCGTGATCACAATCCCGTTGCGGACGGCGAACAGGTTCTCGCCCGTGCACTCGGCGATCAGGCCGTTCGGGGCGAGCATGATCGCCTCGTCGTACCCGGCCTTCAGCGCCTCGACCTTGGCCAGCGACGAGTTGACGTAGTTGCCCGTGGTCTTCGCCGCGGGCGGCATGGTGTTGTGGTCGTGGCGGGTCCACGAGCTGATCTTCATCCGCACGCCCTTGGTGACCGCGTCGTCACCCAGATACGCGCCCCACGGCCAGCAGGCGATGGCCACGTCGACGCTGCACGGCATCGTGTTGATCCCCATCTCGCCGTATCCGTAGTAGGCGATCGGGCGGACGTAGCAGCCGGGCAGGCCGGTGGAGGCGACGGTGTCCTTGCACGCCTGGATGATCTCGTCGACCGTGAACGGGATCTCCATCCCCAGGATGCGGGCGCTGCGGAACAGGCGCTGGATGTGCTCGGTCAAGCGGAACACCGCAGGGCCGTCGGCGGTCTCGTAGGCGCGGATGCCCTCGAACACGCCGGTGCCGTAGTGCAGGGTGTGGGTGAGCACATGGATCTGGGCGTCGGCCCAGTCGACCAGTTCGCCGTTCATCCAGATCTTGGGGGTCGTTTGGATCGGCATCGCGTCAGCCTGCCACTCGCGCGGCGATCTGGGCGCCGATCT
>CAZMHG010000712.1:0-1634 GCA_964565975.1 uncultured Ilumatobacteraceae bacterium
GTCCTGGATGCCGCGAGAGTTCGCCGGCAAGACGTCGTAGGCCTTCTCGGCCGCCGCCTGGGCAACAGGGTCGAGCGTGGTGCGGATCTTCAGGCCGCCGCGGTACAGGCGCGACGCGCGCTCCTGCTCGGTGTCGCCGAGGATCGAGGTTTGCGTCAGCAGGTACTTGCGCAGCGCGTCGCTGTAGTAGGTCGGGGCGACCTTTTCCAGCCCGGCGCGCACGTGCGTGGTCTCCGGGATCGGCCAGGTCTCGGCCAGCGTCTTGGCCTGCGCCGCGGGCACCAGCTTCTGGATCACGAGGCGGTCGACGACCTGGCGGAAGCGGGCCCGCGACCGCTCGTAGCGCCGGATCGGGTCGTAGCCGGTTGGCGAGCGGACCAGTCCGGCGAGGAATGCGCCCTCGTACAACGTGAGCTTGCTGACGTCCTTACCGAAGTAGACCTCGGCCGCCGACTGCAGACCGTAAGCGTTGTTCCCGAAGTACACGGTGGACAGGTATCGCTGCAGGATCTGCGCCTTGGTCAGCTTGTTCTCCAGGAGCATCGCGTAGTGCGCCTGCAGGAACTTGTACCGCCCGTCGCGGGGCAGCCCGGCGAGGTACTCGTTCTTGACGACCTGCTGCGTGATCGTCGACGCGCCCTGCACCGGGGCGTCCGACGAGACGTTGGACAACACGGCGCGAACGAAGCCACGCAGGTTGAAACCGTTGTGGTCGTAGTACTCCGCGTCCTCGACCGCGAGGAATGCGGCGATCACCGATTCGGGCACCTTGGCCAGGTTGACGGGCTGGCTGTTCTCCCGCTCGTAGATCGCGATGACCTTGCCTTTGGCGTCGTAGGCAGTGGAGCGCTGCGACAGCGCGGCGAAGGCCGGCAGCTTCACCGGCACCTGGTCGTGCGCGTTGGCAATGCGCCAGACACGTGGCACCACGCCGACGGCCGCCGCGGTGACGAGCAGAGCTGCTGCCACCACCGCGGCGACGGAGCGGGAGGTCCACGTCAGCCAACGCATCGGGTCGCAGGCTAGTTGCGCGACCCCCCGTGGCGGTGGCACCCCGACGTCCCTACTACCGTGCAGAGATGCCACCGACCACCGACGCCGGCACGACCGCCCTCACGCCCGTGCGCCCGTTCCGTTTCGGGGTACAGGCGAGGACGGCGACGTCGGGCGCAGCCTGGGTCGAGTTGGCCCGACGCTGCGAGGACCTCGGTTTCAGCACGTTGACGATGCCGGACCACTTCGACGACTCCCTCGCCCCGATGCCGGCGCTGAGCGTCGCCGCAGCAGTGACGACGAACCTGCGCGTCGGTGCCCTGGTGTTCGACAACGACTACAAGCATCCCGTGGTGCTGGCCAAGGAGTTGGCCACGCTGGACCTGCTGTCCACCGGCCGGGTGGAGATCGGCCTCGGTGCTGGATGGTTGGAGACCGACTACGCGATGAGCGGGATCCCCTACGACGCCGCGGGAGTGCGGATCGACCGCTTCGTCGAGGCCCTGCACATCGTCAAGCAGGCAATGGGCGGCGAGAGCTTCAGCCACCGCGGCACGCACTACACGATCACCGGATATGCGGCCACGCCGCCGTCGGTGCAACGGCCGCACCCACCGATCCTGATCGGTGGCGGCGGCTCG
>CAZMHG010000713.1:0-1627 GCA_964565975.1 uncultured Ilumatobacteraceae bacterium
GGTGTCGGGCCGGTCGGAGGCGAAGATCCGGGAGAAGATGCTGCCCTCGCCCGGGGGCTGGCGGTGTTCGCCCGTGACGTACGCCGAGCGCCACCCGTTCCACAACCGCTCGATCTCGTTCACCGCCGTCAAGGTAGCGGGTCGCTCCCGACCCACCCGGTCCGCGGGCGTGGGCGGTTCAGCGGTTTGCCGCGGCGAGCTGGCCGTCGACTTCGGCGCGCAGGTCGGCGACGAACGTGTCCAGGGCGACACCGCGGATGACCTGGCCACCACGCGGGTTGACGCCAAGCGTCCCGGCGGCGACGTCGTCGTCGCCGACGACCAGTACGTACGGGATCTTGTCCAGCTTGGCGGCACGGATCCGCTTTCCCAGCTGGTCGTTGGCCTCCACCGCATCGGCGCGGAAGCCGGCGTCGTGCAGCCGCTGCACGACCTGGCGGGCGTAGACCTCGTGCGCTTCGGCGACCGGCAGCACGCGTGCCTGGACCGGGGCCAGCCAGCTGGGGAACGCCCCCGCGTAGTGCTCGAGGAGCACGCCGAAGAACCGCTCGACCGACCCGAACAGGGCGCGATGGATCATCACCGGGCGATGGCGGGCGTTGTCGGCGCCGACGTACTCCAGGTCGAAGTTCTGCGGGTGCATGAAGTCGCACTGGATGGTGCTCAGCTGCCAGTTGCGGCCGATCGCGTCACGCACGTCGATGTCGATCTTCGGCCCGTAGAACGCGGCGTCGCCGTCCTTGATCGAGTACGCCAGGCCATGGCGCTCGAGCGCGCTGCGCAGCGCGTCGGTGGCCTGCTCCCAGATCTCGTCGGAGCCGAGGTACTTGTTCGGGTCCTTGGTCGACAGCTTGAACTCGAAGTCGGTGAACCCGAAGGCGCGCAGCACCGACAGGACGAAGTCCAAGAGGAAGGCGATCTCGTCGGGCAGCTGATCCTCGGTGCAGAAGATGTGGCTGTCGTCCTGGGTGAAACCACGGATTCGCAGCAGGCCGTGCAGCGTCCCGGCGCGCTCGTAGCGGTACACCGTGCCCAGCTCGAACAGCCGCAACGGCAGCTCGCGGTAGCTGCGCTGCCGACTGCGATAGATCAGGCAGTGCATCGGGCAGTTCATCGGCTTCATGTAGTAGACCCCGTTGTCCATCTCCATCGGCGGGTACATCCCGTCCTTGTAGAACCCGAGATGGCCCGACGTCTCGAACAGCACCTGCTTGGTGAGGTGCGGCGTGTAGACGAACTGGTAGCCGCCGGTCTCGTGGCGCGAACGGCTGTAGTCCTCCATCAGCTTGCGGACCACGGCGCCCTTGGGGTGCCACACCGCCAGCCCGCCGCCCAGCTCGCTGGGGAAGCTGAGCAGATCCAGCTCGGTCGCCAGCTTGCGATGGTCGCGCTTGTCGGCCTCCTCCAGCCGGTGGAGGTGGTCGGCGAGGGCCTGCTTGCTCTCCCACGCCGTGCCGTAGATCCGCTGCAGCATCGGTCCCTTCTCGTTGCCCCGCCAGTAGGCGCCGGCGACCTTCATCAGCCGGAAGTGCCCGAGCCGCGACGTGCTGGGGACGTGCGGGCCGACGCACATGTCGACGAACTCGGGCGTGTTGCGGTACGCGCTGATCGAGTCGCCGGCGATCTC
>CAZMHG010000714.1:0-1626 GCA_964565975.1 uncultured Ilumatobacteraceae bacterium
GGCCGACGAGGTGGTGCTGGCGGCGCTGAGCGCGCCGACGGCGAGCACCACGGCGAGCGGCCGGCTCCACCGGCCACGGATTGCTGCGATCATCGGGCGGACGCTACTGCCCGCCCGCGCGGTTGGTGCGCGCGGCCCGTGGCGGCGGTTCGGCTCAGCGCTCGGCCATCGAGCCGACCGGCTGACCGCCGTCGACGTACTCGACCAGCTCGACCAGGTATCCGTCCGGATCGAGCACGAAACCGACCTTGACCGGCCACCGCTCCAGACGTTCGGGCTTCATCGTGCTCGCATAGCCGGCGGCGACCACGGCGTCGTGCACGGCATCGGCATCGTCGACGATCATGTAGATCTTCCACAGCGCGTTGCCGTGGTCGATCGGTTGCACCTCGTCATGGCGGTAGGCGAGCTGCAGCCGCCCACCTGACGAGTCGTGCGCCAGGACGCACTCGTTGACACCGGGGATGTCGGTCCGGCTCTGCTCCTTCAGCCCGATCAGGTCGCGGTAGTAGGCCACCGAGCGCTCGAGATCGCTGACGTAGATGCAGTACTGACCGACGCGGGTTGCCATGGCGCGGACACTACGTGCCGGCTCGGGCGCTCAGCGATCGGAGGTGGGGAACGCGCCGAGCATCCGCGCCGCGTCGAGCGTGTTCTCCATCAGGCAGGCGATCGTCATCGGGCCCGTCCCGCCGGGCATCGGCGTCAGCGCGCCGGCGACCTTCGAGACGCCCTCGAAGTCGACGTCGCCGACGATGCCGGCTTCGGTGCGGCTGATGCCCACGTCGAGCACCGCCGCGCCAGGCTTGACGTGCTCGGCGGTGATCATCTTCGCCTGGCCGGCGGCGGCGACGATGATGTCGGCCTCGCGGCACACCTCGACCAGGTCGCGGGTGCGCGAATGGGCCAGGGTCACCGTGGCGTCGACGCCCTTGCGGCCGAGCAGCAGCACCTGGGGCAGGCCGACCAGCGTGGAGCGCCCGACGACGACCGCACGGCGGCCCGAGGTGGCGATGTCGTAGCGCTCGAGTAGGCGCATCACGCCCAGCGGGGTGCAGCCGACGTGGCCCGGCAAGCCGCGCACCAGCCGGCCCATCGACACCTCGGTCAGACCGTCGACGTCCTTCTGGTAGGGGAGCAGGGCGAGCACCGGTTCGGGGTCGAGCCCGGCCGGCAGCGGGAGTTGGCAGAGGATGCCGTGCACCGCCGGGTCGGCGGCGAGCTCGGCGACGGTCTGTTCGACCTGGGCCTGCGACGCGGTGGCCGGCAGCTCGACCTGGCGGCTGATCATGCCCGCGGCCTGGGCCATCTTGTGCTTGTTGCGCACGTAGATCTGGCTCGGCTTGTCGTCGCCGACCAGCACCGTGGCCAGGCAGACCGGGGGCGAACCGGCGGCCTGGATCTGCTGGCGCAGTTCGCCGACCAGTGTGTCGCGCAGGGCGACGCCGTCGAGCAGCTTCACGACAGTCCCACGATCTGGTTGTGCTCGTCCAGGTCGATGTGGAACGCGGCCGGATCCGTGCCGAGGCCGGGCATGGTCATCATGTCGCCGCAGATCGGGTAGACGAACCCGGCGCCGACGCTGGCGCGCACCTCGCGCACGTTGACGGTGTGGCCGGTGGGAGC
>CAZMHG010000715.1:0-1626 GCA_964565975.1 uncultured Ilumatobacteraceae bacterium
AAGCCCGCCTCGCGGGCGTAGCGCAGGTCCGCTTCGGTCCGCATCTCCTGCGTGCAGTCGGACCGGTACAGCATTTGTGCCAGACCGGTGATGCCCGGCCGCACGCTGCAGCGCAGTTGCCAGTCGGCCTCGCTGTACAGCGCCCGCTGCGCCGGAACGTCTGGCCGCGGGCCCACCAGGCTCATGTCGCCCAGCAGCACGTTCAACAGCTGGGGCAGCTCGTCAATGCTGGTGCGGCGCAGCACCCGGCCCACACGGGTGATGCGGGGGTCCTGGTCGGCGGTGTGCCACGGGCCGAGGCTCGCTGCGTTCACCACCATGCTGCGAAACTTGTACATGCCGAACTCCCGCCCGCCCCGCCCGACACGGGTCTGGCGAAACAGCACGGGGAAGCCGCTGTCCAGCACCACCGCCAGCGCCGCCAGCAGCAGCACGGGGGCGAGCACCAGCAGCGCCAGCAGGGAGACGGCAATGTCCAGCAGGCGCTTCATGAGGCAACTGCCCGCGCCGGAGCCATGCCGGCGGCAATGGCGTCGATGCGCGCCAGCACCCGCTGGTGGTCGGCATCCCGCTGACCGTGGCCAACGCTGCGTACTTCGAGTCCGTCGACCTGTCCGACATCGAGTCGACACTGAACAGCGTGCGCCTGTCGTTGTTGTTCGGCGCGGTGATCGCGACCATGGTCGGAGCGTTGTTCGGCTGGATGGCCGCGGCACGCTCGGTGCGGCCGCTGAGCCAGGCGGCGATGGCGGCACGGGCCTTCGCCGACGGGCGCCTGGACACCCGACTGGAGCGGACCGAGGACCCCGACCTGCAGGCCCTGGCATCGTCGTTCAACGAGATGGCCGCCACCTTGCAGGCTCGCGTCGAGCGCGACGCACGGTTCGCCAGCGACGTCAGCCACGAGCTGCGCTCGCCGCTGATGACGCTCGCTGCCAGCGTCGAGGTGATGCAGGCTCGCCGCGACGAGATGCCCGAACGGGCCCAGGCAGCTCTCGACCTGCTCACTGCCGACGTGACCAGGTTCCAGGGCCTGGTCGCCGACCTGCTCGAGATCAGCCGCTTCGACGCCGGGGCGATCCGCCTCAACCTGGAAGAGCTGATGGTCGCCGAGTTCGTCCGCCAGGCGGTCTCGGTGTCCAGCAACCCGGCGACGCCGCTGCGCGTCTCGCCGCGCGCCGAACGGATGATGATCAGCGGCGACCGCCGCCGGCTGGCGCGTGTCGTCGCCAACCTGATCGACAACGCCCGCAACCACGGTGGGGGTGACGCGACGATCGAGGTCGACGTCGATCCGGACGACGCCGAGCGCGTGCGGATCGCAGTCGAGGACCACGGCCCAGGGGTCCCGGCCGAGGAACGCCTGCTGGTGTTCGAGCGCTTCGCCCGCGGGGCGATGGCCGGCCGCCGGGCGACGACCGACGGTGCCGGTCTGGGCTTGGCGCTGGTCGACGAACACGTCCGGATCCACGGCGGTCGCGTCTGGGTCGAGGACCGCGACGACGGCGCCCACGGCGCCCGGTTCGTGATCGAGCTCCCGGCCGAGGAGCTGCGCGAATGAGCACCAGGACACCTGCACGTGCCGCCGCGCTGCTCGCCGCCGTCGCCCTGCTGGCCGGCTGCGGC
>CAZMHG010000716.1:0-1622 GCA_964565975.1 uncultured Ilumatobacteraceae bacterium
GACGTGCTCACGGTGACCGGCAAGACGATGGCCGAGAACCTGGCCGAGCTCGACCCGCCGGCACCCGACGGGGTCGTGGTCCATCCGCTGACCAAGCCGATCCACGAAGAGGGCGGCATCGTCGTGCTCACCGGTTCGCTGGCACCGCGCGGAGCGGTGGTCAAGGTTGCCGGCCTGACCGCCGAGCAGAAGCTGTTCGAAGGGCCGGCCCGCGTGTTCGACGGCGAGGACGGCGCGATGCAGGCGATCCTGTCGGGATCGATCGAGCCGGGCACCGTGCTGGTGATCCGGTACGAGGGGCCAAAGGGCGGGCCGGGCATGCGCGAGATGCTGGCGATCACCGGCGCGCTCAAGGGTGCCGGCCGTGGCGGCGACTGCGCGCTGATCACCGACGGTCGCTTCAGCGGCGGCACGTGGGGGTTCTGCATCGGCCATGTGGCCCCCGAGGCGGTCGACGGTGGCCCGATCGCGTTCGTGCGCAACGGCGACCGGATCCGCATCGACGTCCATGCGCTGAGCCTCGACCTGCTCGTCGACGACGGCGAGCTGATCCGCCGCAAGGCCAGCTGGGTGCCCAACCCGCCGCGCTACACCACGGGTGTGCTGGGCAAGTACGCCCGCCTCGTGCAGGGCGCCGAGACGGGCGCGATCACCAACGCGCTGGACTGAGCGTGCCGACCGCGGGTGCGGTCAGGTGAAGATGATCTGGCCGCCGGCGGCCATCTCGTAGAACTCGCCCACGGTGATGATGTCCTGGATCTGCTCGACGAAGTCGTCCTTGGTCATGCCGAACATGTCCACCGACGCCTTGCACGCGTACATCCCGGCGCCGGTGTCGCCGATCATCTCGACGAACTCGTCGATCGGTGGGATGTCCAGCTCGCTCATCTTCTTGTTCATCAGATGTGTGGCCAGTGCGCTCATCCCGGGCAGCCCGCCGAGCAGCGTGGGGATGTGCATCCCCGGGTTGCCGACCGTGGCGACCTTGATGTGCTCGATGCGCTTCTTGTGCACCGCGTCGAGGCCGAAGAAGGTGAAGAACAGGTTCGCTTCGATGCCTTCGGCGCGAGCGCCGTTGGCCATGATCAGCGCCGGGTAGATGCCCTCCAGCGAGCCCTTCGACACGACGATCGACACCTTGGCGATCGGCTCTGGCCTGGTGATCGTCGCGGAGGTGATCGTCGCGGGTGTTGCGGTGGTGTCGGTGATCATCAGATGCAGCCCTTCGGCTTGGGGATCCCGGCGATGCGCGCCGCCATCTTGGCCGGCCCCTTCGGGAACAGCCGGTACAGGTCCTTGACGCTGACGCCGGACGACTTGCCGAGCATGCGGACCGTCGGTCCGGTGCCCTTGTCGAAGTACTCCGTGCGCATGAAGTTGATGACCTGCCAGTGCTGCGGGGTCAGCTCGCCGATCCCGTCGGACGTGGCCATCTCGACGGCCATGTCCTTGGTCCATTGCGACGGGTCGGTGAAGAACCCTTCGTCGTTGACGTCGACGTGGACGCCGGCGTAGGTGGTGCTGGTCATACGTGTACCTCCGTGTTGATCCCATTCGCGTCCGGCGCAGCGGCGCCGTCCGCAGACGGTGTGGCATGGTGCTTGCCGCGAGTCGGCATGTCG
>CAZMHG010000717.1:0-1617 GCA_964565975.1 uncultured Ilumatobacteraceae bacterium
GAGCACTCCACCAAGTGGGTCGAGGAGCGCCTCGACCTCACCGGCATCGAGCCGCCGGCGGCGCCCGCACCGGCGGCCGACACCGATCCACTGGTCGAGCGCACGACCACGGTCGAGATCAACGGCAAGCGCTTCGACGTCAAGATGTGGGTGCCCGAGGGTCAGGCGGTGGCCGCCGCGGCCGCGCCGAAGGCGAAGAAGCCGGCGCGTGCAGCGGGCGGCTCGGGTGGCGGCGCCGGTGCCGGCTCCGGTCGGATCGAGGTCCCGATGCAGGGCACGATCGTCAAGGTGCTCGTCGCCGTCGGCGACACCGTCGAGGCCGGCCAGGCCGTCGTCGTGCTCGAGGCGATGAAGATGGAGAACCAGATCACCGCCGACAAGGCCGGCGAGGTCAAAGAGATCAAGGTCGCTGCCGGCGACACGGTCGGTGCCGGGGACGTCGTCGTCGTCATCGGCTGACGCCGGGCGGCCATGAACGCCCCGGGCGAACCCAATCCAGCTCGCCGGCCGTGGTGGCTGCGCGCCCTGGGCGTGGCCGCGCTGGTCGCGGTGATCGGCGTCGTCGTCTGGCAGCAGGGTCACTCCGGCACCACGACCGCAACGCCCGCGGCGTCGACCGCCGCGCGACCCCCGGCGACCCTGGCCCCAAGCACAGCGGCGCAGGACACACCGCGCACCACGCGGGCAACGAAGCCGGCGAACACCGCACGCACCACCCGGGCGACCACCAGCCGCACGGCCACCACCAGTCGCACGGCCGCGACACGCGCCTCGGCACGCGATCCCGAGTCGGGACTGTTGTGGGTCGACGAGTCCGATCTCAACGCGCAGGCGCAGGACACGCTCGCGTCGATCCGCAGCGGCGGACCCTACGCCTACCCGCGCAACGACAACGTGACCTACTTCAACAACAACCGGGTCCTGCCCACCGAACGCAGCGGCTACTACAAGGAGTACACCGTGCGCACGCCGGGAGCGTCCAACCGCGGGACGCGTCGCATCGTGCGCGGCGCGGCCGGCGAGCTGTACTACACGAGCGACCACTACAACTCGTTCCGCCGCATCCGGGAGGGCACGTGAACGTCGTCGGCGGGCGCTCGGCGCACGTGGCCGGCCTTGCCGCTGCGGCACGCGCCGCAGGCCGGGTGCCGCGCACGGTGTCCGGCGGCTGGTCACGGCGCGGCACGTTGCGCGCCTTCGGTCGCGACCTCGGCTTCCCCGACTACTACGGCGTCAACCTCGATGCGCTCGTCGACTGCCTGCGCGACCTGGACAGCCCCGACGGCCGGCCGTTCGAGGTGATCTGGAACTCCAAGGGCCTGCGCAGGCGCGACCCCGGCGCCTACGCGGACATCGTCGGCGCGCTGGCCGAGGTAGACGCGGAACGTCCCGACATGACCGTCACCGTGCTGGCCCGCTGACCGCCCGGCACACGTCGGTCTATTCGGCGGCTTCGGCCAACGCCTCGGCCAACGCCGGGTGGACGAGCAGGCTCTCGACGATGTCGGTGACCCGCAGGTTGGCCGTCACGGCCAGGGCGATCACGCTGATCAGCTCGGCGGCGTGGCGGCCGACGATCGACCCGCCGAGCACCTGGCCGGTCGCCGGGTCGCTGAT
>CAZMHG010000718.1:0-1616 GCA_964565975.1 uncultured Ilumatobacteraceae bacterium
CGACCATCTCGGTCACGTGACCGGTGGCGCGCGGCTCGACGGTCGGCCGGGTGCAGCCCAGGACGTCGTAGGCCCAGGTGAACTCGGTCTCGAACTCCGACGCGACCGACCACCAGGGCCGGCCCTCGAGCTCGCCCTTCGCGATGATCTTGTCGTCGATGTCGGTGACGTTGCGGCAGAACACGACCTCGTAGCCGCTGGCCCGCAGCCACCGCGCGAGCACGTCGAAGTTCACGCCCGAGCGGATGTGGCCCACGTGCGGGGCGGCCTGCACGGTGGCGCCGCAGAGGTACAGCGACGCCCGACCCGCTTCGAGGGGGACGAAGTCGCGCACCGACCTCGTGGCGGTGTCGTGCAGGCGCAGGCTCATGGACCCAGCCTATCGGCGCCGCCGGCGTCCCCCGGACCGCTGCGACCGGTCACGGACAGGGCACGGAACGGGGCGCGGACGGCTACTGCGGCAGCACGATCGCGGTGGCGATCGCGGCGAGGCCCTCGCCGCGGCCGGTGAGGCCGAGGCCGTCGGTGGTCGTCGCCGACACCGAGACCGGCGCACCGACGACGGCCGACATGGCCTCCTGCGCCTCGACGCGGCGCGGGCCGACCTTGGGGCGGTTGCCGATCACCTGGACCGACACGTTGCCGACGGCGTACCCCGCCTCGCCCACCAGGCGCACGACCTCGCCGAGCAGCGCCGCGCCCGAGGCCCCGTGCCACTCGGGGCGGTCGACCCCGAACACCGAGCCGAGGTCGCCGATCCCGGCGGCCGAGAGCAGCGCGTCGCAGACGGCGTGGGCCGCGACGTCGCCGTCGCTGTGGCCCGAGACGCCGGTCTCCCCCGGCCAGGGCAGGCACGCGAGCCAGAGCTCGCGGCCGGTCTCGAAGGGGTGGACGTCGACGCCGACGCCGATGCGGGGCGCGTCAGCCGACGACACCGGCGGCCCGTCGTCGGGCCAGCACGGCCTCGGCCAGCACCAGGTCGAGCGGTCGGGTCACCTTGAACGCCTCCTCGTCGCCGGGTACGACGAGCACTGTGCCACCGACGGCCTCGACCATGCCGGCGTCGTCGGTGGCCGGCGCGTCGGGGTCGCCCGCGGCGTGGGCCTCGGTGAGCAGCGCCCGGCGGAACCCCTGCGGGGTCTGCACGGCGCGCAGCGGGACGCGGTCGACGGTGCGCTCGACGACGCCCCCGGGGTCGACCGACTTGATGGTGTCCGTGACGGGGAGCCCCGGGACCACGGCCTCGGCACCGCCGCGCACCGCCGACGCCACGGCGTCGATGAGCGACACGGGCGCGAGCGGCCGGGCCGCGTCGTGGACGAGGACGACGTCGACGTCGTCGGGGAGCGCGAGCAGGGCCCGCGCGACCGAGTCCTGGCGGGTGTCGCCGCCCTCGACCACGAGGGTCGCGGCGCGGCCGGGGCCGGCGTCGACGAGCCCGTGCTCGGCGAGCAGGGAGCGCACGCCGTTGACCCCACCCTCAGGCGCCGCGACGACCACGAGGTCGACGGAGCGGGCGGTGGCGAGCGCACGCACGGCGTGCACGAGCAGCGGCACTCCCCCGAGCAGGCGCAGGGCCTTCGGAGCGCCCGGACCGAGCCGCTCCCCCCGCCCCG
>CAZMHG010000719.1:0-1612 GCA_964565975.1 uncultured Ilumatobacteraceae bacterium
AATCGTGACCAGCGGGCGGTCCATCAGCGACCCAAGCTGCGGCAGCACCTGCCGAGCCTGCTCGACGGTGCCGACGGCGACGATCATCAGTGGCACGTCGACGTTGCGGCTGAAGAAGTGCGCGCGGCGACGTCGGCCGCCGGCGGTGCCGTCGACGCCGAGGAACACCGAGGCACCGGCGAAGTGGTGGCGGTGCAGCAGGTCGCACACCGCGTAGAGCGCGGGTGCGCCGTCGACGCGCCGTCGGCGACCGACATAGATGGTGAGCTTGACGCTGTCGCCGCCGTCGGGAATCGGGGTGGCGGCGAGGTCGCCCGTCATGAGCCGGGCGCGCTCGAGGGTGATCAGGCCGCGGGTGGTCATGCCGATGACATCGTCGAGCAGCGCGGTGACGGCGGTTTCGGTGTCGACGCCGACGACCGCGACGGGCGGATCTTCGGATAGAGTGAGCGACTGGTCGCTGCGGATGATGTGGCGCGGGCCGAAGCTGGCGATGCCGCGCAGCATCACAGAGGTAGCGATGTTGCGCTCGGCGAACAGGTCGAGCATCGCCTCGGCCACGAATTGCGAGCCCACCCGCTGGCGTTCGCCGAAGTAGGCGGTCAGCTTGTGGTAGGTGTCGCTCACAGCAGGCTCGCTATCCACTGGCCGGCCATCGCGGCGGCGATGCCGAGGACCACGCTGACCGCCAGGTTGGCCACCGCGGGCAGGATCTGGCGCTCCTCGGTGAGCCGCTGGGTTTCCAGCATCCAGGTGGAGAAGGTCGTGTAGGCGCCGACGAAGGCGGTGCCGACCAGCAGCGCGAGCTGATGACTCAGCGCCAGCCCGGTGATGAAGCCCAGCAGCACCGCGCCGCTGATGTTGACGGTCAGCGTGCCGAACGGGAACGCGCGCGCCGCGCGGCGCGCGACCGCGCGGTCGACCATGAACCGCGCCACCGAACCCAGTCCGCCGATGACGAACACACCGGCCCACACGGCGACACTCACACGCTCTGCCTTTGGCTCTTCGCGCAAGCGCTCATCGCACCCGCACCCGGCGCACCAAGGCCGTCGCCGCGTACACCGCCACTAGGCCCGCGGCGATGCTGCCCACGGTGTAGCCGGCCGCCAATCCGTAGTGGTGATGCTCGATCATCTTCACCGTCTCGACCTGCATCGTCGAGAACGTCGTCAGCCCACCGCACAAGCCGGTGCCCAGCATCGGCCGCCGATAGCTCGACACCGGCAGACGCTCGAGCAGCCGGGTGGTGAAGTAACCCAGCAGGAATGCGCCCACGATGTTGACGATGAACGTCGCCCACGGCCACCGGGCCGGGTCGGACACCAGCACGGTGGCCAAGCCTGCGCGCGCAGCGGTGCCTATCGCACCGCCGGCGAAGACGGCCGCCAGCTCGCGGTTGTCATAGCCGAACAACGGCTACCCCCTTAACCGTGAGTGATGACAAAGGCAACAAGGAGAAAGTATCGCCCGCCGCGGGGCAGAATTGGCGCCATGGCGGCTAATCCCCGCGCCGGTAAGCCGGCGCTCCCCGAAGACCTCGTCGATCTGCCCCACCTGGTCACCGCGTACTACACGGTCCAGCCGGACCCAGACAACATCGACCAGCAGG
>CAZMHG010000720.1:0-1610 GCA_964565975.1 uncultured Ilumatobacteraceae bacterium
CAAGAGCATCATGGGCATCCTGCTGCTGGCCGCGGCCAAGGGCGCCGTGGTGACCATCTCTGCTGACGGCATCGACGAAGTCGACGCGCTGCAGTCGCTCGCCGCCCTGGTGCGGACCGGCTTCGGCGAGGACACGTGGAGCGCCTGAGCGGCATCCCGGTCTCGCCCGGCACGGTGGTGGGCCGGGCCGTGGTGCTGACAGGGCACGCCGACGTCGTCCGGTTCCCGATTCCGCCCGACCGGGTGGATCACGAGCTGCGCCAGCTCGATCAGGCGCGGTCACGCTCGCACGAGCAGCTGCAGGAGATCCGGGACCGGCTGGCCAGCGGCCCCGGGCACGACCTGGCGCCGCTGTTCGACGCCCAGTTGCTGATCCTCGACGACTCGATGTTCATGGGGCGGGCCCGTGACATCGTGCGGCACGATCGCGTCAACGCCGCGTGGGCGGTGCATCGGGCCTACGAGGAACTCTGCACGGTGTTCGCCACGGTCGAAGACCCGTACCTGCGCGAGCGCGACAGCGATCTCGCCGACGTCGCCGGCCGCGTGCGGATGAACCTGCGGCGGGCGGGCGGCTGGGCGGCCGACCTGCTGCGCGACGTCGATGGGCCGGCGGTGCTGGTCGCCGACGAGCTGACGGCATCGCTGGCGGCGCAGATCGACTGGACGCGCGTGCTCGGCTTCGCCACTGATGCCGGCGGCCGCACCCACCACACGGCGATCCTGGCGCGATCATTGAAAGTGCCGGCGGTCGTCGGGCTGCGCGATCTCAGTCACCGCGTCAGCCCCGGTACGCCGGTGGTCATCGACGGCACGACCGGCGTGGTGACGATCGATCCATCGCCGGCACTGGTCGAAGAGGCGCAGCGCCGCGCGCCGCGACGCCGCCGGCAGGGCGGTTCGTCTCCCGCGCCGGCGGGGCCCGCGCTGACGGCCGACGGCGTCGCCATCCGGCTCGAAGCCAATCTCGAGCGTCCCGACGACGTGGCGGCGGCCGTCGAAGCCGGCGCCGAGGGCATCGGCCTGTTCCGATCCGAGTTCCTGCTCGCCGAGCGTTCGCCCGAGCGGCTGCCGGAAGACCACCAGTTCGAGATCTACCGCGATCTGCTGACCGCCGTCGGTCCGCGGCGCGTCACGGTTCGCACGTTCGATCTCGACGAACGGCAGCTGTCAAGGCTGAGCGGCCGCGATCGCCGCGACCAGCGCTCCGGCCTGCGCGGCGTCCGTCTCGGCCTCGCGCATCCCGACATCCTGCGGACGCAGTTGCGGGCGCTGCTGCGGGCGTCGGCCCACGGACGCCTGCGGGTGATGTTCCCCTTCGTGACGTCGGTGGAGGAGATGCGGCAGGCGGCAGCCATTCTCGAGGACGTCGCCCGCGGTCTCGGGCTCGCACCGACGGCGGTGCCGGTCGGGGCGATGGTGGAGGTCCCGTCGGCGGCGCTGGCCGCCGATCTGCTGGCGCGCGAAGCAGCGTTCTTCACGGTCGGCACCAACGATCTCATCCAGTACACGCTGGCGGTCGCCCGCCCCGACGAGCGCGTGTCTGACCTCTCCGAGCCGCTGCACCCGGCGGTGATCCGGCTGCTTCGGATGGTGCGCCGTGCCGCGGC
>CAZMHG010000721.1:0-1603 GCA_964565975.1 uncultured Ilumatobacteraceae bacterium
GACAGCTGAAGGCCCAGCTGCGCGGCCGCGGCGCGGAGGTGTTCGAGGCCTACACGCAGTACGGGCCCCGGCTGCGCCGCCTCGTCGGCATCTACAGCGAGCAGGCGCTCGAGCTGTTCCACCAGACCGTGTCGATGAAGGCGGTCGACAACCTCACCGAGTTCGTGCGCGCCCACATGCTCGACACCGCCCCGATCAAGCCGCGACTCGACCACCTCATCGCCCACTTCGACGATCTCACCCGGGCCCACGAAGCCGTCGTGCGCGCCAAGCGGCAGGTGGAACTGCTGGCCCCGGTCGCCGCCGACGGCGAGCGCCACCGCGAGGAGACCGCGCGGCGCGACCTGCTCGACCAGTGCCGGCGCGCCCTTCGCCCGCACTTCGGCGCGCGGCGCGTCGAGTTCCTCGCCGCGGAGCTGGACCGCCTCGCCACCGAGCGGGACAAGGCGGACCTGCAGCTCGGCCGCGCTCGCGCCGAGATCGACGCGGCGACTCGGCGGATCGCGGCGATCGACGACGACATGGCCGGCAGCGGTGGCGACGAGCTGCGCCGGATGGGCGATCGGTTGCTCGGGCTCGGCGACGAGCGCGACCGCCGACACCGGGCCGCGGAGGAGCTGGCCGGTTTCGCCGGCGCCGCCGGGCTGGCCATGCCGGCCGACGAGAGCGCGCTCGTCGACCTGCAGGTCGCCGCAGGTCGCCGCCGCGCCGAGCTCGACGCCGAGCGGAGCGACGCCCGTTCCCGTGCGACGGAGCTGGAGATCACGTTCCGTGACCATCGCCGCCGCCACGCCGAGCTCGTCGCCGAGATCGACAACCTGCGCGCCCAGCGGGGCAACATCCCCGTGGCGCAGGTGCAGTTGCGCCACCAGCTGGCCGGCGAGCTGTCGATCGATGTGGCCAGCTTGCCGTTCGCCGGCGAGCTGATCCGCGTGCGTGACGACGAGCAGCGTTGGGAGGGCGCCGCCGAGCGCCTCCTGCGCGGCTTCGCCCTGTCGATGCTCGTGCCCGACGAGCACTACCGGGCCATCCAGCGTTGGGTCGACGGCCACCACCTCGGCCAGCGGTTGGTCTACTTCCGCGTCAGTGGCCGGCCGCGACGGCGGGACGAGGAGATCCACCGTTTCGCCCTGTGCGACAAGCTCGAGCTGCGTGACGACCTGCCCGGCCCGCTGGCGGAATGGCTCAACGGCGAGCTGGCCGCTCGGGCCAACCTGGCCTGCTGCGACACCGAGGAGCAGTTCGTGCGCGAGCCGCGGGCGACCACCGTGGCCGGGCAGATCAAGGGCGCCAACCAGCGCCACGAGAAGGACGACCGCTTCCGCATCGGCGACCGCAGCCAGTTCGTGCTCGGCTGGTCGAACGAGTCGAAGATCGCCGCGCTCGGCGCGTCGGCCGGGGAGGTCGAGCGGCTCATCGGCGAGGCCGGCGCGGCGCTGGCGGCCGCCGCCCGAGCCAGCGAGTCGACCGACGCAATCGTCCACGCGCTGGCCCGGCTGGAGGGATTCGGCGAGTTCCGCCAGATCGACTGGCAGTCGGTCGCCGGCGAGATCACCGAGCTGGAGCAGGCGCGCGCGGCGCTGCTGGCGACGTCAGACCGGCT
>CAZMHG010000722.1:0-1592 GCA_964565975.1 uncultured Ilumatobacteraceae bacterium
CGTCGACCTCGAACCCGGCGAGGCGATCCTTGACGTAGCCCAAGAAGCTGACCTTGCTCATCTCGCCGTCGGTGATCACGTCGATGCCCGACTCGACCTGGTGGCGGACCCGGTCGGCCACCGCGTCACGGATCTCGCGGTCCAGTGCGGCCTCGTCGTACGGCCGGTTGTGCTCGCGCTCTTTGAGGAGGTCGAGCAACGCGTGCGGGCGGGCGAGGCTGCCGACATGCGTGGTCAGGATCCGGTCGGTGCTGTGCTTCATCTGCCCCCACTTGGCGTCGCTGGTGACGTCGCTGATCGTCGGGGTCGATTGTTGCACGTCCAAATATCTCGCCGGGCACCGTCGACCAGCCCGGTGGGCACCGTGTGCGGCCCGTGTGGCCGGTGTTGCTGAGTACGGTTGGGCCGATGATCATCGCCATCGTCCGATTCGGACTGAACCCGCCGATGTCGCTGGCCGACGCAGCGCGCAGCTTCGAGAAGAGCGCACCGGGCTACCAGCAGGTGACCGGGCTGCACGCCAAGCGGTTCCTCCTCGCCGAGGACGGCTCGACCGCCGGCGGCGTGTACCAGTGGGAGAGCCGCGCCGCGGCCGAGGCGTTCTACGACCAGGCGTGGTCCGACCGGATCGCCGCCAAGTACGCCAGCGCGCCGGTCGTCGAGTACTTCGAGAGCCCGGTCGCGGTGACTCGTGACGAGGTCGTCGTCGAGCCGGTGGACTCGGCCCTGTCGTGGGTCGCCGAGCACACCCGCCGCTACGTCGAGACCGGCGGCGAGGACGGCTACGAGTGGCGCGGCTTCCCCACGCTGGTGCTCACCACGACGGGCCGCCGCAGCGGCCTGCCGCGGCGCAACGCGCTGATCTTCGGGCGTGACGGCGACGACGTGGTGCTGGTCGCCAGCTTCGGCGGGCGGCCGAACCATCCGCTGTGGTACGAGAACCTGGTGGCCGACCCCAACGTCACGGTGCAGATCCGCGATCAGGTGCACGAGGGCGTCGCGTCCACGGTGGACGCGGCAGACCGCGCCCGGCTGTGGCCGATGATGGCGGCGATCTACCCGCCGTACGACGAATACCAGACGTCGGCGACGGCCAGCTCTGGTCGGCAGATCCCGCTCGTGCGAGTCGCGCTTCGCTGACGATCCGTCAGGGCGCCGTTGACGATCCGCGCTGTCAGGGCGCCGTGGCAGGGCGTGGTTGGGTCAGCCGCTCGAGCAGGTTGCGGGTGATCCGCGACGTCGCCTGGTCGTCCTCGATGCAGCCCCAGACCCACTCGGTGCAGCCGGCGGCGACGACCGTTCCTGCGCCTCCGGCTCCGTCACGCACGGCGAGGAGGGCGTGGCCGTACTCCATGCGCGCGGCGTCGGCGGCGCCGTACCCGCCGAGCACGCGCCAGGCGTTGAACTCGGCCTCGGACAGCTCGCCGGGCTGCAGCGGCCGCGGTGCGTTGTCGCGGCCGAAGGCTACGGCCGGCGCGTGGGCCAGGATCACCGTGCCCGGCGGGCAGCCGTCGCGGCCGGTCGGCCGCAGCCGGTTGTCGACCAACTCGACCTCGCAGCCGTCGCACTCGTAGCCGATGATCTTTGCCGCG
>CAZMHG010000723.1:0-1592 GCA_964565975.1 uncultured Ilumatobacteraceae bacterium
GACGATCTCCAGGTCGACCCCGAGGGTTCCCGCCTGCATCTGTCCGGCGCTGGACACCAGGCACACCGCCCAGCCGGCGCGGTCGGTCAACGACACGTCCAGCTCGGCCGGCTGACCGTCGACCTGCACGTAGGGAGCGCCACTCGGGCGATTGCGGATCTCGATCCGGCGCAGATCCGTGGTCGAGGTGCCGTGCCCCAGCGCGGCGGCGACGGCGTGCTTCGCGGTCCACCGCCGGACCAGATACTCGGTGTGCCGCTTGGTGAACCGGAACCCGGCGAGGCGGCGCTGCTCGTCCACCGCCAGCCACTGGCGATGATCGGGCAGATCGGGTTCGCCGTGAGCCAGCCAACGCATCGCCCTCGATCATGCCAGGCGGTAGCGTCCGCCGACAGGAGGCGATGGTGCGTACAGCAGTACTCGGTGCAGGCTCGTGGGGCACGGCGTTGGCCATCGTGCTCGCCGACAACGGCCACCAGGTCACGATGTGGGACGTCGACACCGTCGTGCTCGCCGACATCGCCGAGCGCCACGAGAACTCGCGCTACCTTCCCGGCGACCCGCTCCCGGCCGGGATCGGCGCGACCCCGGACCTGGTCGCCGCGCTCGACGACGTCGAACTGGTCGTCCTCGCCGTCCCGTCCCCCGTGGTGCGGGCCGTCGCCCAACAGGCGGCAGCCCACCTCCGCCAAGGAACCTGGATCTGCTGCGTCGCCAAGGGCGTTGAGATGGACACGCTGATGACGATGAACGAGGTGCTCGAGGACGTGCTGGCGATCCCGATGCAGCCGTACCTCACCTTCCTCTCCGGCCCGTCGTTCGCCAAGGAGGTCGCCGCGCGGATGCCCACCGCGGTGACCATCGCCGCACGGTGGGAACACGCCGCCCGCCAGGTGCAGCAGGCGTTCGCCACGGCGACCTTCCGGACCTACACGACCGTCGACGTGATCGGCGTCGAGGTCGGCGGGTGCGTCAAGAACGTCATCGCCATCGCCGCAGGCGTCGCCGAGGGCCTCGGCTACGGCGCCAATGCCCGCGCCGCGCTGATCACCCGCGGCCTGGCGGAGATCTCGCGTCTGGCCGTCGTCCGCGGCGCCAACCCGCTCACCCTCGACGGCCTGGCCGGGATGGGCGACCTGGTGCTGACGTGCTCCTCGACGCTGTCGCGCAACTTCCGCGTCGGCCTCGGCCTGGGGCAGGGCCGCACCCTGGAAGACGTCCAAGCCGAGCTCGGCCAGGTCGCCGAGGGCGTGGTCAACGCGCGTAGCACCTGGGCGATGGCCCGCCGCTTCGGCGTCGACATGCCGATCAGCGAGATCGTGTACCAGATGCTGTACGACGGTCTGCCCCCGGCCGACGCCGTCCAGCTGTTGATGTCCCGGGCAGTCAAGCCCGAACGGGACTAGAGCCCGCGGAGAACCCCGACCAGCTCGTCGACGGGCCGATAGGTGAGGCCGGCGATCGCCCGGTGGGCGTAGCGGATCACGCCGTCGCGGTCGACGATGAACACGCTCCGCCGCGGGAACCCAAGCGGACCGAGGGTTCCGTAGGCCCCGGCGACGGCCTTGTCGGTGTCGGCGAGCAGCGGGAAT
>CAZMHG010000724.1:0-1579 GCA_964565975.1 uncultured Ilumatobacteraceae bacterium
GCGCTTCGCCGGCCAGCAGCGCCGCGCCACCTACGTGCCGGCCGGATACCTCGACGACGGCTTCGTGCCGCGCTCGATCGCGCCGGTGACGGTCTGACCCCGAAAAGTACCCCCCCCTGCGAAGCAGGCTAAGCAGCAGGCAGACAAGCAAGCTCTGCGGGGGAGGCCTGCCCGGTGACGGTTCCGCTCAACGATCGCTTTTCCGGGCCCTACACCTGCACGGGCGGCGAGACGGTTCTTGCCTACGACTTCATGATCGTGTCTGCGGGCGATATCGCGGTCTGGCGCCGGCGCGGCGGCGCCGACGAGCAGCTGGCGTTTTCTAGCGACTACAGCGTGGACGGCGTCGGCGCGTCCGGCGGTGGCAACGTCACCCTGGCCGAGGCGGCCGAGGCGGGCGATCTCTACGTCGTCGAGGGTGTTCGGTCAGCGGCGCGGTTGACGTCGTTCGTGGACGAGCGCGCGTTCAAGGGCGTCTACCTCAATACTGAGTACGATCACCTGCAGACACAACTTGCCGAGGTGCGGCGCGACATAGCGCGCGCGATCAAGGTGTCGCGGTTCGATGCGTCGGGAGGTACGCGCGAGGTGCTGGCAGAGGCCGGCATGGCCGTAGGCTTCGACGATGACGGCAACGCCACGGCGATCGAGCCCGGCACGGGCGGTGGTGGCTCGATCCCTGATCCGTTGCCTGTCGACCGCGGCGGCACGGGCGGCAACACGGCGGCAGAGGCGCGCACCAGCCTCGGGATCGGCGATCTGGCGATATATGATGAGGTGCCGGCCGGACAGGTGCTCGACGCCTACAACGACAGCGTGCCCGCGGCCAGCGAGGCGGAGGCGGCGGACGGCACGGAGGTCGATATCAGGCGGTGGAGCCCGCTGCGCGTCCGGCAGGCGATCAACGGGGCGGTTGGTGTGGGTGCCGCTGCGTCGACGACGGATACGCGCATCACGACTATTGGCATCACCAACGGTAATTCCAACAAGTATCTGGTGGCCGGAACGGCCGACGGCCGCGTGCTCGTCTGGGGCGACACTGCGAGCTTCGCCTTCAATCCGGTCGGCGATCGGTACACCGCCTACGAGCTGCCCGTGCCGTGGGCTTCGACCATCAGCGTCGAGGCCATCTACTGCGGCCTAAATTACGTGCTGTTTCAGACCGACGAGGCGACCGATAACCTCTATCACATCGGCTCGGGCGCCCACGGTCAAGCCGGCAACGGCGGGACGACCGCCCACACGCAGATCACCAAGGTCGGCGGGCTCACCGGGGTCAAGATTAGTCGTGTCTACACCGAGGCCAACCGCAGCGGAGCGGAGGCGTTCTGGTTCGCCCTGACGAGCCTCGGCCGCATCTACTCGTGCGGCTACTCCGGTGCCCAGCATGTGATGGGATACAACAACACTGCGAACCTAACAACGCCGCGGCTGATGACGGAGGCGGACGGCACCACGCCGTTGACCGGCATCGTCGGCATGGCGGTCGACACCGCGTATGCGCCAGTCGCGGCGTGGACATCAGGCGGCAAGCTGCTCCGCTGGGGCGCCGGCACCAGCGGCGCGCACGGCAACAACT
>CAZMHG010000725.1:0-1573 GCA_964565975.1 uncultured Ilumatobacteraceae bacterium
GGCGACCATGATGTTCACCTGCGCCGTGTCGCCGGCCGTCATGTAGACGTCCCGGGAAAGCAGGATCGCGACGCGGGTGTTCGTGTCGGGCTGGAGGTCGCCCTCGTCGCGCTCGCGATTGGCGGCGCTCGTGCCGATGATCTGGATGGCCGCGATGAAGCGGTTCATCGCCGCCGTGACGTCGGTCAGGGCAAGGATGGCGTTGAAGTGGTAGACGCCCGTCACCGGGGCCGTGAACAGGCCGGTTGACGTGCTGTAGTTGCCTCCGAGGTCGTACTCCTCGGTGTCGCAGATGAGCGTGTAGGTGGTGCTGTTGCCGGTCTTGTTCGACAGCGTGCCGCTGGGGTGCGCGGCGAACGCCACCGCCAGCGGCCGGGCCGGGGCCGCCAGCGGTCGCCAACGGTCCGCGGTCGTGTCGTACCACAGCAGGATCGAGCCGCCCGGCCCGAGAAGAACCGCGGCCCCCAGCGCAAAGCGGTTCGCCGCGGTCGACGATGCGCTCTCGTTGGCGAGCGTGATCGTGAAGCTGCCGGTGTTGACCAGCGCGACGAGGAGCCCGTCATTGGTGGCGACCGGCGCGAGCATGCCGGTGATCGTCCACGCCGCGTCCGATGACAGGCGCAGGACGACGTTCTGGTCGTAGCCCGTCGGGGCGTAGTTGTTCTGGCTGGCCGTGATCTGCGGCGCCGCGAGGCCCGAGCCGATCGCCAGCGAGCCGCGCACGACGATGCTGTTGAAAATGCCGTCCGAGTCGACGCCCTTGTCCTTCTCGGCGCTGGCCTTCTGGATTTCGTCGATGGTCTGGTAGAGCCAGCGGTTGACCGCCTCCTGCCCGCTGCCGAATGGGCGCCCTAGCTGCCCGAGCTTCCGCATCAGCGGCGCCCGGCAGGCTTGAGGGTCAGGAGTGGCGTCCCCAGCCGGAAATCGCCGCCAGCCGCGTCGGAACTGAGCCGGATCTTCCCGTGTCGTCCGCCCAGGCGCGTGTCGGCCTCGGTGTCGTCGGCCGTGAGTGTGTATTCCCCGCTATCCACGGACGTCTGCGAGTTGGGGCGCAGGTAGAGCGTGATGGTGACAGTGACGCTGCCCGTCTGGCGCTCGCGGTCGTGGATGTACCGCGACACGTCCATGTCGACGTCGCCCTTGGACAGGTCGATGAGGCCGCTCTCGAAGTACCACGACAGCGGCGAGCCGTCGTCATCAAGGTCGACCTCATGGGCAAGGAGATAGCGGTCGGGGTCGGAGCCGACGAAGTCATTCTCAACGGACGGGATGCTTGTCATCGACGTTCTGGAGTACGTCGACAGCGTCCACGAAAAGTCGCTAAGGTTCACAATGGCGATGTGGGCCGGCTCGGTGTCCCCCGCCATGACGACACCAAACCAAACCTCATCGAACAGGGCGTTGTACGCTGCCCAAAACTTGGACGCATAGGTGCGGTCCATGTTCTGGAAGATGTAGTTGCGGATGTTGTGCTGGTTGGGGATGTCCTCGACGACGACGCCGTTGGAGACATGGAACCCGGTCGACGACATCCAGTAGGCCGACGCCGGGTTGCCGACGATGGCGCCGTCGA
>CAZMHG010000726.1:0-1572 GCA_964565975.1 uncultured Ilumatobacteraceae bacterium
TCAAGCGGGTCGTCAAGGTGGCGCGCAACCTTCCGGTCGAGTACTCCGAGCGCTTCGCCGAGCCGTTCCAGGCGATCGTGTGGGGGAGCGAGGACCGGCTCGAAGGCCCACGTGCGTTCGTCGAGAAGCGCCAGCCCGTCTGGACGGGCCGGTGAGGACCGGCGCCGAGTACTTGGCGGCGCTCGACGACGGCCGGCAGACGTACTTCGAGGGCAGGCTGGTCCCGCGCATCACCGACGATCCGGTGCTGTGCACGCTGGCGCAATCGGTGGCGCGCGGACACGACGAGTTCTACCTGCCCGGACCGGACGCGGTGAACCCGATGATGCGTGCGCCGCGATCGGTCGACGAACTGCGCGAGCGCGCCGCCGACGCCGAGTTGCTGGAGCAGACGATCCTGTCGACGTACCTGTCGTTCATGACGCTGATCAGCGCCGGCCCGAAACTGCCGCCCGAGGACGGCGTCTACCGCGAACGGATCGACCGCTACGTCGACACGGCGACCCGTGACGACATCCGCATCGCCCAGTGCATCACCGACGCCAAGGGTGATCGTTCCGTCGGGCCGCTCGGCCAGGCCGACCCCGACGTGTACGTCCGCGTGGTCGACCGCGGCAACGGCGGCGTGGTGATCCGCGGGGCGAAGATGCACATCTCCGGCGCGTCGTTGTCGGACCACCTGTTCGTCATGCCGACCAAGGCGATGAAGCCTGGCGAAGAGGCCTACGCGATCGCCTGCGCGGTGCCGTTGAACACCCCTGGGGTGAAGGTGGTCAACACCACCGCGTATCCCCGTGGCGAGGATCCGCGCTCGTTCCCGATCAGCAGTCGCGAGAGCCTGCTCGAAGGGTTCGTCGTGTTCGACGAGGTCTTCGTGCCCGACGAGTTGATCTTCCTCGACGGGCAGGTCGACCGTGCCGCAGTCTTCGTCCACTCGCTCGGCCCGTGGGTCCGGCTGAACGGTGTCGCCCGCTACGTGCGCCAGGCCCACATCCTGGTCGGCCTCGCCCAGCTGATCGCCGAGGCCAACGGCACCCTCCGTGTCCCGCACATCCGCGAGAAGATCGACGAGATGCTGATCCACGCCACGATGTTGCAGGCCGGCATGGAGGCGTCGATCACTGCCGGGGGGCGTACCGCCGATGGGTACTGCTACCCGGACGAGCTGTACACCAACGCCGCCAAGTATCACGGCGCCGCCCAGTTCAACCACATGGTGCGTCATCTGCACGACATCGCCGGCGGCGCGGTGGTGACCGCGCCGAGCATCGCCGATCTGGAGAACGACGACGTCGGGCCGCTGCTGCACAAGTACCTGCAGGCCGGCAGCGCCCACTCCGGGGAGACGCGGCTGCGGCTGATGCACACCATCCGCGACTTCACCGCCGACGCGTTCGGCGGGTGGAACACGGTGATGAACCTCGTCTCGGGTGGGTCGCTGTTCGCCCAACGGAGCGTGGCCCGCAAGTACTACGACATGAACGCGGCGAAGCAGATGGCGTTGGAGACGGCCGCGATCGCCGAGATCGCACACGAGTAGACGCCATCACGATGGCCCGAAGTGGAGGTTCG
>CAZMHG010000727.1:0-1571 GCA_964565975.1 uncultured Ilumatobacteraceae bacterium
GTCGGTGTCGGCGAGCAGCGGGAAGCGCAGTTCGAGCTTGCCGGCGAAGCGGTCGTGGCTGACCACGTCCTGCGCCGAGATGCCGAGCACCTGCGCGTCGAGCGAGTCGAACTGGTCGAGCCCCTGGTTGTAGCTGGCCAGCTGCTTGGTGCACACCGGTGTGTCGTCGCCAGGGTAGAACACGAGCACGACCGGGCGGCCGGCGTAGTCGTCCAGGGACACCTCGCCGCCGCCGCTCGACTTCAGCCGGAAGCCCGGGGCGAGGTCGCCGATGCCGACGCTCACGCCGAGACCTGCTCCATCAGGTCCTCGGCGATGTCGAAGTTGGAGTACACGTCCTGCACGTCCTCGTTGTCCTCGAGCGCGTCCATGATCCGCAGGATCTTGCGCGCGTCGTCGGCGTCGGTCACGTCGATCGTCGTGGAAGCGACCATCGTCGACTCGGCAGATTCGACCACGAGTCCCGCGGCCTCGATCGCTTCGCGCACGTCGTACACGGCCGAGGCGTCGGTCGTCACCCGCCACCCGTCGCCGTCTGCGGCGACGTCGTCGGCGCCGGCGTCGAGGGCGATGAGCATCACCGAATCCTCGTCGCCACCGGTCACTTGGATCACGCCCTTGCGGCTGAACTGCCATCCGACGGCGCCAGGCTCGGCCATCGACCCGCCGAGCTTGGAGAAGATGTTGCGGACCTCGGCACCCGTGCGGTTGCGGTTGTCGGTGAGCACGTCGATCATCAGCGCCACCCCACCTGGTGCGTAGCCCTCGTACATGATCGACTCGTAGGTGCCGGAGTCGTCCTCACCCGTCCCACGCTTGATCGCCCGGTCGATGGCGTCGTTGGTCATCTGCGCAGCCTTCGCCTTCTGTACGACGGTCCGGAGCGAGGCGTTCGTCGTTGCGTCACCGCCGCCGTCGCGAGCCGCGACCTCCAGCTGGCGGGCGATCTTGTTGAACAGCTTGCCCCGCGCCTTGTCGGCGGCGCCCTTCTTGTGCTTGATAGTTGCCCATTTGGAATGGCCGGACATTGCTTATGCCTCCTGGAGGAACAGCTCGTGGACCCGGCGGTCGCCACCGAGTTCGGGGTGGAACGAGGCGGCCATCACGCCACCCCGGCGGACCAGGACGGGTTCGCCATCGTAGCTCGCCAGGACCTGCACCTCGGGTGAGGTGTGGACGATGCGCGGGGCGCGGATGAACACGCCGTGGAACGTGTGGTCGAGCCCGTCGACCGCGAGGTCGGCCTCGAAGCTGTCGACCTGGCGACCGAAGCCGTTGCGCCGCACGGTGATCGGCAACACGCCGAAGCTCCGCTGGTCGGGTCGTCCGTCGAGCACGGTGGTGGCCAGCAGGATCATGCCGGCGCACGTGCCGAACGTGGGGAGACCCTCGGCCAGGCGCTCGGCGAGGGGATCGAACAGCCCAGAGGTGTGCAGCAGCCGGGACATCGTCGTCGACTCGCCGCCGGGGAGCGCGAGCAGGTCGACGGCGGCCAGGTCGGCCGGTGTGCGCACCTGGCGGGTGCGCCGACCGAGGCCCTGGAAGATCAGCTCATGGGCGTGGAATGCGCC
>CAZMHG010000728.1:0-1062 GCA_964565975.1 uncultured Ilumatobacteraceae bacterium
CCACCGGGCACGCCGGGCACGCCCAAACCGGGGAACCCACCGAGACCCTGCATGTCCATCGAGCCGAGGTCGCCGAGGTCGGGCATCCCCCCGCCGAGCCCGGGGAACCCACCGCGGCCCTTCTTACCCTTCTTGCCCTTGCCGGGCATCGACGACATCCCGAACCGCTTCATCATCTTCTGCATGTCCTGGAACTGCTTGACCAGGCGATTGACGTCGCCCACGGTGGTGCCGCTGCCGTTGGCGATGCGCGTCCGCCGGCTGCCGTTGATCAGCTCGGGCTTGCGGCGCTCGAGTGGCGTCATCGAATGGATGATCGCCTCGACCGGCTTGAGCGCATCGTCGCCGATCTCGGCGTTCTTCATCTCCTTCGGAATGCCCGGCATCATCTTCAGGATCCCGCCCAACGGACCCATCTTCTTCAGCTGCTGCATCTGGGCGAGGAAGTCGTCGAGGGTGAACTCGCCCTCGAGCAGGCGCTCGGCGGCGGCCTCGGCCGACTCCTTCTCGAAGGCCTGCTCGGCCTGCTCGATGAGCGTCAGCATGTCGCCCATGCCGAGGATCCGGCCGGCCATCCGGTCCGGGTGGAACTGCTCGAAGTCGGCCAACTTCTCGCCGGTGGAGGCGAAGGCGATCGGCCGGCCGGTGACCTCCTTGACGCTGAGCGCGGCACCACCACGCGCGTCGGAGTCCAGCTTGGACATGATCACACCGTCGATCGCCAGCGTGGCGTGGAACGCCTCGGCGACGCTGACCGCGTCCTGACCGGTCATCGAGTCGATCACTAGGAACGTGTAGTTCGGCTGGACTGCCTGGGAGATCTGGCGGACCTCGGCCATCAGCTCGGCGTCGATCGACAGACGACCGGCAGTGTCGACGATCAACACGTCACGACCGAGCCGGCGGGCCTCGTCCAGACCGCGACGCGCCGTGCTGACCGGGTCGCCGGGCTCGCTGAACACCGGGACGTCGATCTGCCGGCCGAGCGTGCGGAGCTGCTCGACCGCCGCGGGACGTTGCAGATCGGCGCCGACGAGCAGCGGCTGGCGCCCCTGGCTCTTG
>CAZMHG010000728.1:1072-1567 GCA_964565975.1 uncultured Ilumatobacteraceae bacterium
TCTTGCCGGAGCCCTGCAAGCCGGCCATCAGCACCACCGTCGGCGGGCGGCCGGCATAGGTGATCTTGAGGGTCTCTCCGCCGAGCATCGCGGTCAGTTCGGCGTTGACGATCTTGACCACTTGCTGGGCGGGATCGAGCGCCTTGCTCAGCTCGGCGCCGATCGCCTGCTCGCGGATCCGGGCCACGACGTCGCGCACGACACCGACGTTGACGTCGGCTTCGAGCAGCGCGGTGCGGATCTCCTTGAGGACGTCGTCGACGTCCTCGACGGTGAGTCGGCCCTTGCCACGAAGCCGTTTGACGATGCCTTCGAGGCGCGAGGACAGGGAGTCGAACATGGTCAGCCCAGGCTAGCGACGCGCGCCGGAGCGCTGCTCGGGCCCAGCCGGGTCAGGAGTCGGCGACGAACAGCGCGTCGATGAAGTCGTGCGGGTCGAACTCGACCAGGTCGTCGATCGTCTCGCCGAGACCGACGAGCTTGACCGGCACGCCG
>CAZMHG010000729.1:0-1566 GCA_964565975.1 uncultured Ilumatobacteraceae bacterium
TACAGGCGCAGTCGGCCGACGCCAAGCGCCGGCACCAGGCCGCGGCGGAGGCGGTCGAGGCCGCGCTGCAGCGCAAGGGCAGCGTCACGACGCGCCTCGACGACACCCGCCGCGATCACGACGAGCTGGTCGACGAGCTCCGCTCCGAGGCGGCCGCCGACGAACCGGCTGCTGTCGCCGAGCGCCTCGCCGCCCTCGAGGCCGAGGTCCTGGTGTCGCCACCCCGGCGCATCAAGGAGCTGGTCGACGCCGAGGCCGCCGCGCGCGACACGCTGCAGGGCGAGATCGACGCCACGGTCAAGCGCATCGAGCGTCTCGGCCAGTCACTCGTCGGCAAGATGAAGGACTTCGCCGGCGAGTTCCCAACCGAGTCGTCCGAGCTCGACGCCTCGCTCGACGCGCTGGACGGCTTCGTCGAGATCCTCGACCGCCTGCGCGCCGACGACCTGCCGCGCTTCGAGACCGAGTTCCGCGAACTGCTCAACGAGAACACGCTGCGCGAGATCGCGGGGTTCCAGCAGGCGCTGTACCAGGAGCGCAGCGACATTGAGGAGCGGATCGAGAAGATCAACTCGTCGCTGGCCACGATCGAGTACAACCGCAACCGCTACATCGCGCTGGTCATGGAGCCCACCCGCGACACCGACGTGCGCGAGTTCCAGGCCGATCTGCGGGCGTGCACCGAGGGCACGGTGAACATGGCCGACGATCCGGCGCTGGTGGAGCGCAAGTTCCACCAGGTGCGGCTGATCATCGAACGATTGCGCGGCCGGGCCGAGCACGCCGACGCCGATCGCCGCTGGGCGGCCAAGGTCACCGACGTGCGGAACTGGTTCACGTTCGCCGCGTCGGAACGGTGGCGCACGGACGATTCCGAGTACGAGCACTACAGCGACTCGTCGGGCAAGTCCGGCGGGCAGAAGGAGAAGCTGGCCTACACCGTGCTGGCCGCCAGCCTCGCCTATCAGTTCGGCTTGGAGCTGGGCGAGACCGTGTCGCGCTCGTTCCGATTCGTCGCCATCGACGAGGCGTTCGGTCGGGCCGACACCGAGGCGACCCGCTTCGGGCTGAAGCTCTTCGGCGAGCTGCACCTGCAGCTGCTCGTCGTCACCCCGCTGCAGCGGATCTCGATCATCGAGCCGTACGTGCAGCGCGTCGGGTTCGTCAGCGTGCGCGACGACCGGTCGCAGATCACCAACCTGACGATCGAGGAGTACCGCAAGCGTCGCCGCTCGGTGGGCGACGACGGCGGACCATGACGGCGCGGTCGTGGACGTCGCTCGCCGACATCCGCGCCCAGCTGCGCCGGCGCTGGGAGCGTGGCGCGGTGCTCGCCGAGCTCGCCGGCGGCCAGTCGATGTTCCCGTTCCGCGTCCGGCTCACCCGCCCGACGACGGCTGACCTGTCGGCCCGCTACGACGACGTGCGCGCCTGGGCGCGCGAGCTGCACGGCGTCGAAGGCGCCCGCGTCGTCTCGACGGTGCGCGGGGCCCGGTCGATCGGCCGCAACGAGCTGCCCGGCGAGGTGTGGATCGGCGACGTCGCCGCCGCTGCCGCCGTGCTCCA
>CAZMHG010000730.1:0-1560 GCA_964565975.1 uncultured Ilumatobacteraceae bacterium
CGCAGCATCTTCTTGTGCTTCTTCTTGCGCATCCGCTTGCGGCGTTTCTTGATCAGCGATCCCATAGCTCGTGCAACGCTACCCGGCACCACCGGGCGCGCCAAACGCCCGGAAGGGCACCGGCGAGGCGGCGATATCGTCAGTCCGGTCCATCCGGGGTCGTCTAATGGCAGGACAGCGGGTTTTGGTCCCGTTTGTAGGGGTTCGAGTCCTCTCCCCGGAACGCCACCGGCCTGCAGGCGCCTGCAGGAATCAGCGCTAGAAAGGTGCGGTGAGCGTCTCGGCCGTCATCCTCGCTGCCGGGGAGGGCACGCGCATGCGTTCGTCCCGCCCCAAACCGCTGCACCTGTTGTGCGGCCGGCCGATCGTGATCCATGTCATCCACGCGCTGGAGATGCTCGCGGTCGAGCGCACCGTCGTGGTCGTCGGCCACTCTGCCGAGCAGATGCGAGTCAAGGTCGCCGAGCAGGCGCCCGATTGGGCGCGCCTCACCTTTGCCGTGCAGGCGCAGCAGAACGGCACCGGCGACGCCACGCAGGTGGGCATCGGCGCACTCGACGGCGACGACCTGGACGACAACTCCACGATCCTCGTCCTGCTCGGCGACCTGCCGTTGCTCCGCCCAGAGACGCTCGACCAACTGGTCAGCGAGCACGTCGCCAACCAGCACGCGGCGACGATCCTCGCCTCCGTGCTCGACGACCCCACCGGGTACGGCCGGATCGTGCGCGCCCCGTCCAAGACCGGGCAGGGCCGCGTCCTGCGCATCGTCGAGCAGCGTGACGCGTCCCCCGAGGAACTGGCGATCAAGGAGTGGAACACCGGCGTGATGGCGTTCCGCAGGGACCTGCTGGCGCCGGCGTTGCGCAAGCTCAGCCCGGACAACTCGCAGGGCCAGTACTACCTCACCGACGTCATCGCCAGCCTGGCTGCGATGGGTCACCAGATCGGCACCGTGTCGGCTCCGGCCGAAGAGACGCTGGGCATCAACGACCGTTGGCAGCTGGCCCTCGCCGAGCGCGAGATGCGCAATCGGACCAACCGCCACTGGTTGCTGAACGGGGTGACGATGCTCGATCCGCGCCAGACGTTCATCGACGTCACCGTCCGGCTGGGACGCGATGTCACGTTGTTCCCCGGGACGATCCTGCAAGGCGACACCGACATCGGCGACGACAGCGAGGTCGGCCCACAGGTCCGCCTGGTCGACACCGTCGTCGGTGCCGGCTGCCGGGTCGAGAGCACCGTCGCCCGCGGTGCGGCGATCGGCGACGGGGCAACCGTCGGCCCGTACGCCAGCCTCGAACCGGGCAGCGTCGTGGCTATCGGCGCGACGACCGGCGCGTTCTACACTGGCGAGGACGGCGGTCCCAAGGGAGGATGATGGAGAAGGTCTCGACCAAGCGGATGTCGCTGCTGACCGGGCGCACCCATCCCGACCTGGCGCAGGAAGTGGCCGACCACCTGGGCATCGAGCTGAGCCACCCGAACATCGTCGAGTTCGCCAACACCGAGCTGCGGCCACGGTTCGAGGAGAGCATCCGTGGCTCGGACGTCTTC
>CAZMHG010000731.1:0-1560 GCA_964565975.1 uncultured Ilumatobacteraceae bacterium
TCGACGTGATGGACGGGCACTTCGTGCCCAACCTGACCATCGGTCCGCCCGTGCTGAAGGCGGTGCGCGCAGCGACGTCGGCGGTGGTCGACGTACACCTGATGATCGAGCCCGTCGATCCGTATCTTGAGGCGTTCGCCAGCGCCGGCGCCGACATCCTCACCGTTCACGTCGAGGCGTGCAGGCACCTCGACCGGACGCTGACGGCGATCCGCGAGTTGGGCGTCAAAGCCGGTGTCTCGCTCAACCCGGCGACGCCCGCCGCGGCGATCCGCCACGTGCTGCATCGGCTGGATCTGGTGCTGGTGATGACCGTCAACCCGGGCTTTGGCGGGCAGTCGTACATCCCCGAGATGGAGCCCAAGATCCGCGAGGTCCGCGAGATGATCGGCGCGCGGCCGATCCATCTCGAAGTCGACGGCGGGATCACGCCGGCTACGGCGCATGCGGTCGTGGCCGCCGGCGCCGACGTGCTCGTTGCCGGGTCGGCGGTGTTCGGTCAGCCCGACCGCAGCGCGGCGATCGCCGCGCTGCGGTCGGCTGCGTCGTAGGCGCTCGCGGTCAGCCGGCGGGGTCCAGGTGGCCGACGGCGTCGCGCACGAGACCGTGGAAGACCTCCAGCCCGTACTCCCACTTCGGGCTGAGCACCCCGACGTCGTAGGTCCCGGCGTCGAGGTTGCGCTGGACGTGTTCGCAGACCAGGGCGTCCTCGTCGGCGACCTCCTCGCTGAACTTCACGGTCTCTTCCACGTCGACGGCGTCGTCGGCGAAGAAGTACTCGAAGATCAGCTCGGTGGCGTCGTGGCCGCGAGGCAGCCAGCGTTCCACGGCGTAGCCACCCGGGAAGATGTCGAAGGCGAACGTCGGCCAGAAGTAGCCGAACACGCCGAACGTGCTCTCGTCCCGAGGCGGCATGACGTGGATGTTCCAACGTGGGTCGCCCTTGAAGCGCACCTCGTAGTGCATCGCGTCGGCGTCACGGCTCATCGCCGGGTGCACCGTGGGCAAGTGGTAGCCCTCGAGGAAGTTGTCCCCGTAGGTCTTCCAGTTGCACCGCACGTGGCGGACGGACTTGCTGTGGAACGTGTAGGACTCGACGGGGTACTGCTCGAACTCCTTCGGGAACTCCCCCATCCATTCGTGGAGGGGAGCGACGTTGGGGTTCAGGCACACGAACACCATGCCCCGGAACGATCCGACCTGAATGGGAGTCAGGTCCATGTTGTCCGGGGCGGGGCAGCCGAAGTCGCGGGCGTTGCGCAAAGTTCCATCCGTGTTGAAAGCCCAGCCGTGGTACCGGCAGATCATGTTCGGGCGGCAACCGCTGCCCTCCCAGACCAGTGGGCCTGCCCGATGCGGGCACAGGTTGTAGAACCCTCGCAGCTGACCGTCATCGCCACGGCGGACGAAGATCGGCCAACCGGCCAGGTTCTCGGTGACATAGTCACCGGTCTTGCGCAGCTGGTGCTCGTACGCGATGTGCACCCAGCTGGAGCCGAAGATCGGCCAACGCTCACGATCGAACACCCCTGGGTCGGTATACCAGCGAGCCGGCAGGGT
>CAZMHG010000732.1:0-1551 GCA_964565975.1 uncultured Ilumatobacteraceae bacterium
GCGGCCACGAGGGCGCCGGCGTGGTGGCCGAGGTGGGCAGCGCGGTGACCCACGTGGTGCCGGGCGACCACGTGGTGATCAGCACGCTGTTCTCCTGCGGGTCGTGCAGGGCCTGCGCCGACGGGCGCCCGACGCTGTGCCGCCGCTCGATCGGCAACGCCAGCCAGCCGTTCAGCCGCAACGGCACGGCGCTGTGGAACTTCGCGGCGACGAGCGCGTTCGCCGAGCGCACCCTGGTCGGCGACATGCAGTGCGTCAAGATCGACCCGGCCGTGCCGCTGACCTCGGCGGCGGTGGTCGGCTGCGGGGTGGTCACCGGGATGGGCGCGGTGTTCAACCGCTCGAACGTCAAGCGCGGCCAGCGGGCGATGGTGATCGGCGTGGGTGGTGTCGGGCTGAACACGATCCAGGCGCTGCGCGTTCAGGGCGCGTCGACGATCATCGCCGTCGACACCGTGCCGGGCAAGGAGGATCTCGCCCGGCGGTTCGGGGCGACGCACTTCCTCGACGGCCGGCGCGACGACCTGATCGACGCGGTGGTCCAGATCTGCCCGCCCGACGGCATGCCCGACCGTGGGTTCTTCAACGCCGGTGGCGTCGACTGGGCGTACGACTGCGTCGCCCACCCCAAGGTGACCGAGACCGCGTTCGAGTGCCTGGACTGGGGCGGCACGGTCGTCGTGATCGGGGTGGCCGCGCAGACGGCGAAGTTCGAGGGCCGCTACGTGCGCCTGACGCAGATCGACCGCGGGATCATCGGCTGCCGCGCGGGCAGCTACGCACCACACCGCGACATTCCGCAGATCCTCGATCTGTACCAGCGTGGCGAGGTGCTGCTCGACGAGTTGGTGTCGACCACGTTCCCGGTCGAGCAATGGCCCGACGCGGTGCACGCGCTGGAGTCCGGCGCGGTCGCCCGGGGCGTGCTCACGTTCTGACCGGTACCTTGGCCGGATGAGCGAACGCGACAAGCCGTCCATCACCATCCCCGACCTCGCACCGCCGGCCGAGCTGGTGATCGAGGACGAGATCGTCGGCGACGGTGCCGAGGCCACCGCTGGCGCGCACGTCGTCGTGCACTACGCCGGGGTGGCGTGGTCGAACAAGCGCCAGTTCGACGCCAGCTGGGATCGCCACGACCCGTTCGACTTCGACCTCGGGCGCGGCCAGGTGATCGCCGGTTGGGACCAGGGTGTCGCCGGCATGCGCGTCGGCGGCCGTCGCCGGCTGACGATCCCGCCGCACCTCGGGTACGGCAGCCGCGGCGCAGGTGGTGTGATCAAGGGCGGCGAGACGTTGGTGTTCGTCGTCGACCTGCTCGACATCGTCTGACGCTTGCCGATCGTCCCTTCGATCGGCACCGCCGGCCCTCGCTATCGTCCGTGCTCGTGAACGGGTGGCGACGATGAGCCCGGCGCCGCGGGACCCCAACCATGTGGACACCACGGGCCGCACGTTGTGGGAGCTGATCGTCGCCCGGGCCGAGCACACGCCCGATCTGCAGATGGCCCGCGACGAATCCGGGCGGACCATGTCCTACGGCGAGTATCG
>CAZMHG010000733.1:0-1549 GCA_964565975.1 uncultured Ilumatobacteraceae bacterium
TCGAAGTAGTGCAGGTGCGCGAGCACGAACGTGGCCGACAGCTCGATCGAGGCGGTCGTGTAGCTGCCGTTGCCGATGGCGTTGGGCAGCTGGGGGAGCAGGGTCACGGTGGCGTCGTCCCACGCGGTGTACTCCGGCGAGGCGAGCAGTTCGGTCACCGGGCGCAGGTCGGGGCCTGCGGCTTCCTTGCGGTACACCCCGATGGCGACGCGGTGGGCGTTGGCCAGCTCGTCGGCGTCGCGCCAGGTCGAGCTGGTCCCGCCGATCGCCAGGTCGAACGCGGCGATCGCCTCGGCGTTCGCGGTGCGCTGCATCATCGTCCCGTTGACCGTGTCCTGGATCACCGACTGGGTCGCCACCGACGTGCCGGCGGTGGCCTGGGCGCTGGCGATGAACCGGTCGGCGAGCTCGTCGATCAGCGCCTGGAGGTTGCCGAACACGGCGCTGATGTCGGCCGGGCGGGCCTTGGTCTCGTCCGACAGGCGCCGTTCGGAGGTCAACTGCTGGCGGACGTCGGCGAGCACGTTCGACACCGTCCGCCCGCTGCCCAGCACGACCGTGCCGACGACGCGTTCGAGCGCGTCGAGCCGGTCGTCGAGTGTGGTCCGCGACGACTTGCTGACCGTGGTGAAGTCGTTGCCGGTCACCTTGGCCGCGACGCTGCGGTCGTTGTTCCTGGCGTCGATCGTGGCCAGCCCGAGCATCGCCACGCGCTCGACCGCAGTCGGCAGGTACACGCTGCCGATCGCTCCGAGCGCCTTCATCTCCTCGCGGAGGTGGCTGGCGGTCTCCCGATCGCGGCTGGCGGCTCTGAACTCCCGAATGCTGTAGTACCCGGCCAGAACGAGGGGGATGAGGATCGCGACCAGCAGGTGCGCGACCAGTGATACGCCTCGATCTCGTCGTCGTGCCATCGACCTTCCTCTTGGCCACGTGGGGTGTTGCGGGCAGCCGGTTCTGCGTCAGGCTAGTCGGTCGGGTCGGGCACCGGCGCGGCGCTGGGGGGCTGCTTGTAGCGTCGATCTGATGGGTGATCACCGCCAATCGATCATGCGGCGAATGGCCTGGTCGGACATGCCGGAAGCTGCCCGGGCCGACCTGTGCCGGCGGGGCACCGAGGCGATCTTCGACCACGACCTGAAGACCGCGATCGGGCGGATCATCGACGACGTGCGCGCCCATGGCGACGAGGCCGTCTGCCGCGCCCTGCGCGACTTCGACCGTGTCTCGATCACCCCCGAGCGGCTGCGTGCCAGCGACGACGAGCTGGAGTCCGCGCAGGTCGGCTCCGACGTCGATGCCGCGATCGACGACGCGATCGGCCACCTGCGGGCGTTCAACGAGCAGGTGCGCGCCCGCGCCGCCGACTGGTCGTTCGAGAGCGAGCCCGGCCTGACCGTCGGCGAGAAGATCGGCCCGATCTCGTCCGCCGGGCTGTTCGTCCCGTCGGGCAAGGCCAGCTACCCGAGCGTCGCCTACCAGCTGGGCGTCCCGGCGGTCGTCGCCGGCGTGCCGACGCTCGCCCTGGTCGTGCCGCCGGTCCCCGACG
>CAZMHG010000734.1:0-1545 GCA_964565975.1 uncultured Ilumatobacteraceae bacterium
GGCCCGTCGCCGTCGATCCCGCTGACCACCGTGACGCCGGTGGGGAAGTGGCCGAGCACTTGACGGTACTTCGTCGCATCGATCGTCATGCCCTGCACAGTATCCGGGACATGGCCGCGGCGGCGTTGCCGCCGCGTTGACGGGTGGCCGCGGCGGCGCTGCCACCGCGTTGACGGGTGTGAAACGATGGGCCGGGTGGACAAGCACGCCCTGCGCACGTTGATGAACAACCTGACCGGCTCGATTCACGACCGGGTGATGCGCAGCATCGAGCTGTGGAACGCGCTCGCCGAACTGCCCCAGTACCAGGAGGCGCAACGGGTGATGGCCTTCGCCGCGATGTCCACCGAGCCGGACACCGACGGGCTGTTCGCCCGCCTGGCGGCGGAGGGCCGGACGCTGCTGCTCCCGCGCGTCGAGCCGAACGGCATGGTCGCCGTGGAAGCGGGTGGCGGGTTCCGCCGCGGTCCGTTCGGCATCCGCGAGCCGGTCGGCGATGCGGCGGACCCGGCCTCGATCGACCTCGTCGTGGTCCCGGGCCTGGCGTTCACCAACGACGGCTGCCGGCTCGGCCGCGGCAAGGCCTACTACGACACGTTCCTGGCCGGCCTGCCGGCGGCGACGGTGGGCGTGTGCTTCACCGAGCAGATCGTCGACGTCCTGCCGATGGAGCCCCACGACGTCCGCCTCGGCACCGTGGTGTCGGCCTGACGTCGCCCGTGTCGGCCGGCATGCGACGGTGTGCCGGGCCCTTGCAGTGATACATCACCGATGTTGCAACAGGGCAGGGTGCGTGGCACAATGTCCGGCGATGTCTGCCCGTCTCACGCTCGTAGTACTCATCGGGTAAGACGCGCGTCCTCACATACCCACGTGCGTCTTGGCCTCCCGGAAGCGGGAGGCCGTTTGATTTTTCCGGACCCCTCCAACCTGACCGTTCCGGCCAGACCATGCCATCAACCGCCACACACAGCAGCCAGGAGAGCAACGTGAAGATGACCGGGGCGCAAGCCCTCATCAAGTCCCTCGAGATGGAGGGAACCGAAGTGATCTTCGGGTTGCCCGGTGGATGCATCCTGCCGGCGTACGACCCGCTGCTCGACAGCCCGATCCGCCACATCCTGGTGCGCCACGAGCAGGGAGCCGGCCACATGGCCGAGGGCTACGCGCACACGACGGGGCGACCCGGCGTCGTGATGGTCACCAGCGGGCCGGCGGCCACCAACATGGTCACGCCGCTGATGGACGCATACATGGACTCGGTCCCGATGGTGTGCATCACCGGTCAGGTGTCGACGGCGGCGATCGGCACCGACGCGTTCCAGGAGTGCGACACGGTCGGCATCACGCGCAGCTGCACCAAGCACAACGAGTTGGTGATGACCGCCCAGGACCTGCCGCTGGCGATCCGCCAGGCATTTCACATCGCCACCACCGGCCGGCCCGGCCCGACCCTGGTCGACGTGCCCAAGGACGTCCTGGTGAACACGATGGAGTGGCACTGGCCCACGGACCAGGAGGTCGCCGACAGCCTGCCCGGCTACC
>CAZMHG010000735.1:0-1541 GCA_964565975.1 uncultured Ilumatobacteraceae bacterium
GCATCGTGACCGAAGAGGCACGCACGCCGGCGGGCGCACGCCGCCCGTCTGCTGCGTCGATCGTCAGCAAGCGCAACAGCGACAACGTATCGGCGGTGATGTACACCACGGCCGCGTCGATCGGCGCCGTGCTGCTGGCCCTGGCAATCGCCGCGGTGCTCCTCGCGGTGACCGGCATCAACCCAGGCCATGCCTACAAGCGGATGCTCGATCTGGCCACCCAGTCGTCCACGCTGTACGACGCGCTGCAACGCTCGACGCCGCTGATGATCAGCGCCGTGGCGGTGGCGATCGGGTTCAAGATGAACCTGTTCAACATCGGCGTCGAGGGCCAGTACAAGGTCGGCGCGCTCTTCGGCGCGGTCGCCGGAGCCAACGTCCACCTGCCCGCACCGCTGCACGTCGCGTTCATCCTCCTGGTGGCGATGGTCAGCGCGGCGCTGTGGTCGGCGATCGCCGCCGTGCTCAAGGTGACCCGTGGGGTGAACGAGGTGATCTCGACGATCATGCTCAACTTCATCGCCCTGTCGCTGCTCGACTTCCTGTTCAACCAGTACTTCCGGGACAACGGCAGCACCGGGTTGAACGTCAAGACGAAGCTGCTGCCGCGCTCGGCGTGGATGCCCGAGGTCGTCAAGGGTCGGCTGTCGTGGTTCTTCTTCATCGCCCTCGGCGTCGTGCTGGTGTACTGGCTGGTCGTGTTCCGCAGCCGGTTCGGCTTCCGCCTGCGCGCGGGTGGGATGAACCCGACGGCGGCACGTACCTCGGGCATCAGCGCCAAGCGGATGATCGTGATGTCGATGCTGCTGTCCGGTGCGGTGGCCGGCCTGGTCGGGATGCCGGCGGTGCTCGGCGACATCCACGCCTACGGCCAGGACCTGCCGAAGAACAAGGGCTTCGACGGCATCGCCGTGGCCCTGCTCGGCCGCAACCACCCGATCGGGATCGTCTCGGCGGCGCTGCTGTTCGGCCTGCTGTCGGCGACGTCGGGCGGGTTGCAGATCGCCGGCGTGCCGAACAGCATCATCGACATCATCCAGGCGATCGTGGTGCTCAGCGTGGTCATCGTCAACGAGGCCGTCACGCGCTGGCTCGCCCAGCGCACGACCAAACGAACGGCAGCAGCGGTCGAGATGCACGAGCAGGTGGTCGCCGCATGAGCATCCGTCCAACACGCCGCCAGCTGGCCGTGCTCGGCCCGGCAGTGGTCCTCGTCCTGCTGTCCCTGACCCGCACGATCAGCGGCGCGAAGGGCCTCACCTCGTCGGGCGTGTGGGGTGCTGCGTTGCGCCTGACGATCCCGATCATGCTCGCCGGCCTCGCCGCGCTGTGGTCCGAGCGCGTCGGGATCGTCAACATCGGCATCGAAGGCATGATGATCTTCGGTACCTGGTTCGGCGCGTTCGGCGCGTGGAAGTTCGGCCCGTGGGTCGGTCTGCTGCTCGGCGTCGTCGGCGGCATGATCGCCGGGTCGATCCACGCCCTGGCGACCGTGCGGTTCAACGTCGACCACGTCGTGTCCGGTGTGGCCATCAACCTGC
>CAZMHG010000736.1:0-1541 GCA_964565975.1 uncultured Ilumatobacteraceae bacterium
TGGCCGACCGCGCTCTCGCCCTGGTTGGCCTGGGCGGGGTTGGCGACGGTCGGGTGCGTGGCCCGGGTGGCAAACTGTCGCACCCGCCGGGTATGGTGGGGCCCGACTCGCTCGACCGCTTGCTCGCAGAGCGCGATCAGTTCCAGATCGGGGTTGTCGGCGACGCGGAAGAACGTGCCGGGCCACGTGGTCATCGCCACGGCGTGCGCCAGCAGTAGGTCGTTGCTCGCCGCAGCAGCAAGACCGATGCCGTGCTGCAACGGCTCCAGGTAGCTCGGGTCACCGAGCAGGCGGCCAGCGGCGCCGAGGCCGATCCAGGTCTCGGCAAGGTGGGGCGAGGTGGTGCCCAACCGCCTGGCCTGCTCGGCGACCAAGGTGCGATAGCGCTCGAGCGTGACCGCACTGTCGGGCACCTCCACCGAGCCGGCAACGTCGAACCCGGTGAGGGCGACCAGGAACGGATCGCGTCCGATGCGCAGCACCTCGCCGTCGGTCAACGCCGTGACCGTCGAGATCCGGCCGACGTTCGTCAACAGGGCCAGCTCGCCGAGCACGTCCCCTCGCCCGGCGAGGCGCAGGTGGTTGCCGTGGACGGTCACCTCGAACGTGCCGTCGACGACCACCACGCAGTCACGGCCGGGCTCGCCCTCGACCATCACCTGCGTGCCGCCGAGCACATGCTCGTGCACCGCCAGGCGGGCGATCTGCTCGAGGTCGACGGTGGTCAGGCCGGCGAGCGTGGGCACACCGCTCAACAGCGACATCTCGGTGACCGGCACCTCGGTGTGCGCGTCCGCGCTGCGCAGCGAGCGCACGCTGACCGCGGCGAGGGCGACGAGCAGCACGCCGACGGCGACGAGCGCGATGCGCGCCCCACCGACGGCGAGCGCCACCTGGGCGACGAGCGATCCGGAGAGCTGACCCACGGCGGCGACGAATCCGAGCGAAGCGAACAACGCGCCGAGGTGGCGCGGGTCGCTCGACCGCTGCAGCATCGTCCGGCTCATCGCGTCCATCGAAGCGATGGCGACACCGACCAGCGGGAGGACCACGATCGCCACCGCGGTCTGGGTCCGGGCGCCGAGGACGACGACCAGCGCCGCGGTGACGACGACGGCAGCCATCAGCGCGGCGCGCAGGCGCGCCCGCCGAACGGCTGCGGTCACGACGAAGGTGCTGCAGAACGCCCCGCCACCGACGAGCGCGCTGAGCATGCCTGGCCCGCCGGCGCCCATCCCGAGCGTGCCGAGGGCGATCACCACCAGCAGCACGTCGAACGCGCCGACGACCAGGTTGCGCGCCGACGCGACGAGCAGCACCCCGCGGCTCCACGGACGGGCGCGCAGCTCGGCCAGCGCCTGGCGGATCGTGTGGCCGCGCGCACCGGCGACCGCCGAGCGCGCGCTGACGGCCATCGCCGCCGGCCGCCACGCGGTGACCACGAACGCGAGCGCGGCGACGGCCGCGCAGCCGGCGAACAGCGCGGCCGGGCCGGCCGTGGCCAGTACCGCAGCGGCGAGCATCGAGCCCGCCAGCGAGCT
>CAZMHG010000737.1:0-1534 GCA_964565975.1 uncultured Ilumatobacteraceae bacterium
TGCCCGCGTCCATCGCCCTCGGCCGCGCCGGCGGCACCACCGGCGAGTGGGCTGCGGCGTTGCGCGAGGTGTTCGGCGAGTACCGCGCCCCCACTGGTGTCAGCGCCGCCGTGGGTGGGCGCACCGGCGAACTGGCCGGCGTCGCCGAGTACGTCCGGTCCATCCCCGGCGGCCCGCCACGGTTCCTCGTCGCCAAGCCGGGCCTCGATGGGCACAGCAATGGCGCCGAGCAGATCGCCGTCGCAGCGCGCGACGCCGGGATGGAGGTCGTCTACGGCGGGATCCGCCAGACCCCCGAGCAGATCGTCGCCGCCGCAGCCGACGAGGACCCCGACGTGGTCGGGCTGTCGATCCTGTCCGGATCGCACCTCGAGCTGGTGCCCGCCGTCGTCGAGGGTCTGCGCGCCCGCGGGGTCGACGCGCCGGTCGTGGTCGGGGGGATCATTCCGGAGACCGACCGCGACCGCCTGCTGCGAGCTGGTGTCGCCGCGGTGTACACGCCGAAGGACTTCCAGCTGGCCCGCATCATGCGCGACGTCGCCGAGCTCGCCGCCGCCCATCGCGCCTGACGGACGCGGCCGGGCTGGATCAGGCGGCGCCGGCCAGGAACGGTTGCCAGGCCAGCGGGATGTCGCGGATCCGGGCGCGTTCCATCATCCGCAAGGCGAACCTGGGGGCGACCGGGGCGCGGCGGAGGGACCAACCGTGCGAGCGAGCCATCTCGTCGAGGGTGTGGTCGGCTTTCAGCCCGTTGTGCCGCCGGCAGGCGGCGACGAGGTTCTCCCAGGTGTCGCGCCCGCCACGGGATTGGGGCAGCAGATGGTCGACCGAGTCGGCCGGCGAGGTGCACGGCCGGTCGCCGATGACGAACTGGCAGACCCGGCCGTCACGGGCGAAGATGCCCGGCCGAGTGCACGGTGGGATGTGCGCTCCGTTGCGGCGCAGTGCGGACGCGACGACGATCACCGCCGGCACGTGGACGACCGTCGACGGCGAGTGCATCACCGAGACGATGGCGTCGGTGACCGGCGTCGCCTTTCCGGCGAGGAGCAGCAACACGGCGCGCTCGATCGACACGACGCGGTTCGGTTGCCAGGTGTTGTCCAGCACGAGGACGCTCATGATCGACCTCCTTCGGATGAGCTCGCCGGGTTGGGATGGCGTGGGACGTCCAACCGGACGCCTGTCGACGTACGACCAGCGGTGATGCGGCGCACGTCGGGCCGCACCGCGATCAGCGTCCTGGCTGTGGCCCGCAGTGACCGGACCAGCCGTGCAGCACGCCGGGGCGCGCCGCGTGACCGCAGCGTTCGGCACACGGCCAAGCGGTCGACGGTGATGGGCACATCGTGTTCACCCTACGACACCGCGACCCGGCGAACCGGCAGCTTTCGGTCGTCAGCGCGTGCCCGCGACCGCCGCGCACCGGGGTGTGCTGCTGGCGTTGCTGCGACCAGCGTCACATCGCAACTGCTTGCACTTGCAAGCAGTTGCAAGCACAATGAAGGCACACCGATCGAGCCAAGGAGCCGAC
>CAZMHG010000738.1:0-1531 GCA_964565975.1 uncultured Ilumatobacteraceae bacterium
GTGATGTCGTCACGTTCTGGCGCGTCGCCGCCGACGCGTTCCACGAGCGGCCGCGCCCGGCCGCGTCGGCGCGATGACCCGATGACCGCCGCGGTGCTTCACGTCCGTCGCGCCGGGCCGCTGGTCACTATCCAGGACCGCGGCCGGCCGCGGCTGATGCGCTACGGCGTGCCTGCGTCCGGCCCGATGGATCCCTTTGCCCACGAAGCGGCCAACGCTGCGCTCGGCCGGCCGCTGGACAGCACGGCAATCGAGATCTCGCTCGGCGGCCTGAGCGTGACGTGCCGCGAGGCACCCGTCACCGTCGCCGTGTGCGGCGGCTCGTTCGCCGTCGCCCACCGCGGTGAGGCCTGCGGGCCGTGGGTCGTGCGCACGCTTGCGCCGGGCGATGACTTGACGATCGCTCCTGGCCCCTGGGGGAGCTGGTGCTACCTCGCCGTGTGCGGCGACCTGGTCAGCCGGCAGTGGATGGGCAGCAGCGCGACGCACGTGCGCTCCGGCCTGGGCGGAGGGCTGCTGGGCGACGGTGACACCATCGTGGTCGACCATCCGAGCGTCGACCCTGCGCGTGACGGCCCGATCGACGTCCCGCCCACGGCCCGGCCACCGTCCACGTTGCGGGTCGTGCTCGGTCCGCAGCTGGGCTGCCTGGCACCCGACGCGCCGGCGACGCTGCTCGAACACACGTACACGTACACCGCGGCATACGACCGGATGGGCGTTCGTCTCGCCGGGCCGCCGCTGGCGCTGAACGACTCGCTCGCGGTGCCCTCGTCGCCGATCGTGCGTGGCTCGATCCAGGTCGCCGGCGACGGCATCCCCACGCTGCTCTTCGCCGACCACCAGACCACCGGTGGGTACCCGATCATCGCCACCGTCGTCACCGCCGACGTCACCCGCGCCGCCCAGCACCGCTCCGGCGACACCGTGCGCTTCGTCGCCGTGGACCCGGCCGATGCGGTGGCATCGGCGCGCCAGGCCGCTGGCGAGCGCGAACGTCGGCTCGCCGTCATCGCCCAGCGACCGGGCCTGCACACCCGGCGGCTGCTGTCGAGCAACCTCGTCGGCGGCGTGTTCCACCACCAGCTCCCACCCACCGGTCCGCCCGTGCACGACTGACCGTGCGCGACTGACCGTGTGACGCAAGGTTCCCGTCGCGGCTACACCTGCCAGTACTGCTGCCACGGGGGCTTGTGGGCGAACGTGGTGCGGTAGTACTCGGCGAGCGCCAGACCCGTAGCCGCCGCGTCGTCGATCACGACGGTCACCCGCCGGTGCAACTGCAGCACCGAACCGGGGCACATCGCCGTCACCGGCCCTTCGACGATGCCCGCGATTGCCCGTGCTTTGGCGTTGCTCTGGGCGACGACGACGATCTCGCGGGCGTCCATGATCGTGCCGAGGCCCTGGGTGAGGCAGTGCGTCGGCACGTCCTCGGACGATTCGAAGAACCGTGCGTTGTCGGCGCGGGTGCGTGCCGTCAGCGTCTTGATGCGGGTCCGTGAGGCGAGCGACGAGGTCGGCTCGTTGA
>CAZMHG010000739.1:0-1529 GCA_964565975.1 uncultured Ilumatobacteraceae bacterium
CGGTATTTGATCTGGATCTGATACAGCGCCAGGGGCAGGTCCTTGTAGCTGCTGTACAGGTCTTTCACCAGGAGCGTGAACATCTCCTCGTGGGTCGGCGCGAGCAGCATGTCGGCGCCGCGCCGGTCCTTCAGCCGGAACAGGTTGTCGCCGTAGTCGGCCCAGCGGCCGGTCAGCTCGTAGGGCTCGCGCGGGAGCAGCGCCGGGAAGTGGACCTCCTGGGAGATCTTGTCCATCTCCTCGCGCACGACCCGCTCGATGTTGCGGTAGACGATCCAGCCGAGTGGCAGGAAGGTGAATCCGCCGGGGGCGGCGCGACGGATGTAGCCGGCGCGGACCAGCAGCTTGTGGCTGGCGACCTCGGCGTCCGCCGGGTCCTCGCGCAGCGTCCGGACGAACAGACTGGACAGTCGAAGCACCCCGGAAGGGTACCGGGCGACCTGGCGCGCAGACCTGCTCCTGGCCCGGTCGCGGGCAACCGCTGGTAACCTGCAGCGTCCTTTGAAGTTCGACGAACCGAAGGCGTGGGTCCGTCAGGGTCCACGCCTTCTTCCATGAAACGGCCGGCACCAGCCGTACCGCACACGACGATACGCCCGAGGAGGTGACCAGATGAACGAACCGGCGACCGGCAACTCGCTGCTCGACACCGTGACGCGCCTGGTCACGCCGATCGTGTCCGATCTCAAGCTGGAGCTCTACGACCTGGAGCTGCGCTCCGGCACGCTGCGGATCACCCTCGATACCCCGCCCGGCGCGGCGGGCAACGTCGACCTGGACATGCTCGCCCTGGCGACCCGGCTGATCAGCAAGGAGCTCGACGCCCAGGACCCGCTTCCCGGTCGCTACACGCTCGAGGTCACCAGCCCCGGGCTGGAGCGCTCGCTGCGCACGCCCGCCCACTTCCAGCGGGCACTCGGGTCCACGGTGGCGATCCGGCTGAGCAACGTCGAGAACGCCGAGCGTCGCCTCACCGGTGTGCTCCAAGCTGCCGACGCGACCTCGTGCACGGTGCGCCTCACCGAGCCGGCCGGCGGGGACAAGAGCACCGTCGGCACCGAACGCACCGTTGCCTACGACACCATCGATCGGGCGCGCACCGTCCACGCGTGGGCGTCCAACCCGAAGCCGGGCAAGGGGCCGTCCAAGCGCGCCGCCAAACCCGCATCACCCGACCAGCCGACCGATCACCGCACGAGTGACGAGGCGGTCGCCACCTTCGACGAAGCCCAAGGGAGTACCTGATGAGCTCACTCGACATGTCCGAAGCCGTACGCATGCTCGCCGCGGAGAAGAACATCTCCGTGGACACGTTGCTGCACGTCCTCGTCGACGCCCTGGCCACCGCCTACAAGCGGCGCCCCAACGCGGCCGACGAGGTCGTGGTCGAGGTCAACCCGGACACGCTCGACTTCACGTTCGTCGCCTACGACGTCGACGACGATGGCAACTGGGTCAACGAGCGTGACGACACCCCCAAGAAGGAAGAGATGGGGCGCATCGCCGCGCAGACCTTCCGCCAGGTGATG
>CAZMHG010000740.1:0-1526 GCA_964565975.1 uncultured Ilumatobacteraceae bacterium
GGCGATCGTCTCGAAGTTGGTGAGCATGCCGCCGAGCCAGCGCTCGTTGACGTAGTGCATGCCGCACGCGTTGGCCGAGTCGCGGACGGGGTCCTGGGCCTGCTTCTTGGTCCCGACGAACAGCACCGTGCCGCCCTTGGCGGCGAGGTCGCGCACGAAGTTGTACGCCGCTTCGACCCGCGTCAGCGTCTGCTCGAGGTCGATGATGTAGATCCCGTTGCGCTCGCCGAAGATGAACCGCTTCATCTTCGGGTTCCACCTACGGGTCTGGTGGCCGAAATGGACGCCCGCTTCGAGCATCTGGCGCATGGTGACGACAGCCATGATGGTGACTCCTCTCCTGCGGTTGGCGGGCACGGGCACCAGGCGCCGGAGCGACCGCAGGGAGGTGCCCGTGCGATGAGTTGGCCGAGTCCGGAGCGGGCGCGGCGGTTGGTCATCCTACCGGTGCGCCCCGACAGTGCAACGAGGGCGGTCCGGCAGGAGGGCCGGGCGAACCGTCGGTGGGGATCAATCGGGTCGGCCAGCGCAGCTCGCCGATGAAGCCAGCCGGGTCGAGATAGGTCTCGCCGCGCCGGATGCTGAGGAACAGCGCGCCGCTGGTCAGGCCGACGACCTGACCGGCGGCGATCGTGCTGCCGGCGCGCACGGCCGGCGTGACGCGGCCGTAGGTGACGAGCAACCCGCCCGGCTCGCGTACCGTGACGTACCCGACCCCGACCACGGTCCCGGCGAAGGCGACCTGCCCGCCGGTGGACGCCGTGACGACGATCGACGCACCCGTGGCGAACTCCACCCCACGGTGGCCCGGGCACCACGGGCACACCGGCCCGACGAACGCCAGCGCGATCGGCGCGGCAACAGGCGGGGGCCAGCAGGTGCCGGCCGAGCCGGCCGCGCCCGCCGTGGCGGCGCCACCGGCTGGGGCACCGAGGAGCGCGATCAGCGTGACGATCCGTGCAGCGAACCCGGAGCTGGGGAGGCCGGTCATCCGCACCGGACCCGTCCGGCGGTGAGCGCGCCGCGCACCCGGCGCAGCGCAGCGGGATCAGGCGCGCGGGTGGGTGTGCTGGTACACCAGCTTGAGGCGTTCCTTGCTGACGTGCGTGTACCGCTGGGTCGTGGCCACGTCGGCGTGACCGAGCAGCTCTTGCACGGTGCGCAGATCGGCGCCACCGTCGAGCAGGTGCGTTGCGAACGTGTGGCGTAGCGCATGCGGGTGCGTCGGGCGCGCCGAGCGCCGGTCGAGGATCCGGCGCACGTCGCGCGGCGTGAGGCGCTTGCCGCGCTCGTTGCCGAACATCGCCCGACCCGCCGCGGGGTCGAGCACCTCGTGACGCACGGCGAGCCACCCGCGCAACGCGTCGATTGCCGGCTGGCTGAGCGGCACCCGCCGCTGCTTGGAGCCCTTCCCCCACACGACCACGGCACCGGCATCGAGGTCGGCGCTCTCGACGTCGATGCCGCACAGCTCGCCGACGCGGATGCCGCTGCCGTAGAGCACCTCGAGCAGCGCATCGTCACGC
>CAZMHG010000741.1:0-1521 GCA_964565975.1 uncultured Ilumatobacteraceae bacterium
GGGGACGTCGAGCGCGTCGGTCACCTCCTCGCGCTGCACCTGCAGTGCCCACCGCAGCGCGTCGACATCGCGCAGGCCGCCGCGGCCGTCTTTGAGGTTCGGCTCGAGATGGGACGAGACGTCACCGGACGCCGCCCATCGTGCCTCGTTCGCGGCGCGCAACGCCGACAACCACATCCACGGCTTCTTGCGCCACAGCGCCGACGCCGATTGGGCCAGGCCGTGCACGACGGATCGGTCGCCGGCCAGCGCACGGACATCGAGCAGCGAGGTGAGCGTGATCACGTCGCTGCCGGCCAGCTGGAGCACCGACCGCTCGGTGTGCACCGCGGGCGACAGCTTCACGCCGGCGTCCCACATCGGGTACCACAGCTCGCGGGCGCGCTCTGCCGCGGCATCGGGCGAGACCTGCCGGGGGTGGACCAGGAGCACGTCGATGTCGCTGCCCGGGAAGAGCTGCGAGCGGCCGTACCCGCCCGTCGCGGCGAGCGCCCAACCGTCGGGCAGCCCGGCGCCGAGCCGGTGGAACCACCCGTCGGTACGGTCGGACAGGGCGCGCGTCAGCGCTCGGCCGGTCAGGTCGCCACGTTCGAGCAGATCGGTGCGACCGCGTCGGATCCGCTCGCCGATCGGTACGCCGGCGAGCGGCGGGTCGGCGAGCGCCGGGTCGTCGGGTAGCCCGCCGAACGGGCTCAGATCGCCGCCTCGCCGGTTTCGCGGGTGCGGATCCGCACGACCTCGTCGACCGTGGTGACCCAGATCTTGCCGTCGCAGATCTTGCCGGTGGCCGCGGCGGTCATGATCGCGTCGATCACGCGATGCACCGCGTCGTCGGCGCTGAGCACCTCGAGCTTCACCTTCGGGACGAAGTCGACCCGGTACTCGGTGCCGCGGTATGTCTCGGTATGGCCGCCCTGCCGGCCGAAGCCGCGCACCTCGCTGACGGTCATCGCCTCGACGCCGACCTGTTTCAGCGCGACGCGGACATCGTCGAGCTTGAACGGTTTGACGACGGCAGTAACGAGCTTCATGTGATCCTCCCGACCGGTCTCAGACCAGCGCACCGCTGTGGTACGCGGTCTCCTTGTGCAGCGCGAGGTCGAGCCCCATCGACTCGGTCTCGGCCGGCACCCGCAGGCCCATCGCCCGCTTGAGCAGCGTCAGGATCGCGAACGTCGCGGCGAACGACCAAACCATCGCCGACCCGTTGGCCAGCGCTTGCTCGCCCAGCAGGCCCAGCCCACCGCCGTGGAACAGGCCGGCGCGGAACGCCTGCCCGAAGAACTTCGGGTCGGCGAAGAACCCGATCAGCAACGACCCGGTGAGCCCGCCGACCATGTGCACCCCGACGACGTCCAGCGCGTCGTCGTACCCGAATCGGGCCTTCAGCCGGACCGCGTAGCAGCACACCGCACCGGCGATCAGGCCGATCACGATAGGGGCGACGCCGCGCACGTAGCCGGCCGCGGGTGTGATCGCCACCAGTCCGGCGACGATCCCCGATGCTGCGCCGAGGTTGGT
>CAZMHG010000742.1:0-1513 GCA_964565975.1 uncultured Ilumatobacteraceae bacterium
ATCACGTACCTGCACCCGCTGCTGGAGAACTCGCTCGGCAAGACGCTCGGCGTGCCGTTGTTCCAGGAGCAGTTGATGCAGATGGCGATCGATGTCGCCGGGTTCTCGCCGGCGGAGAGCGACGAGCTGCGCCAAGCGATGGGTTCCAAGCGCAGCCGGACACGGATGGAGCGGCTGAAGGAGCGGCTGTTCACCGGGATGGCCGAACGGGGGATCACCGGGGCGATCGCCGAGGAGATCTTCGCCAAGATGGCCGCGTTCGCCAACTACGGGTTCCCCGAGAGCCACAGCGTGTCGTTCAGCTATCTGGTCTACGCATCGGCGTGGATCAAGTACCACGAGCCGGCGGCGTTCTGCGCGGCGCTGCTCAACGCCCAACCGATGGGGTTCTGGAGCGCGCACTCGCTGTGCCAGGACGCCCGACGGCACGGGGTGGTGGTGCGCGGCCCGGACCTGAACGCGTCACAGGCGACCGCGACACTCGAACCGTGCCCGGCGTCGGTCGGTGGCGTCGCAGTCCGGCTTGGGATCGGCCCGGTGCGCGGCGTCGGCACAGACCTTGCCGAGCAGATTGCCGCCGGCCGCCCGTACTCCTCGCTGGAACATCTCGTGCGGACCGTGCCCGCGCTGCGAACCGCGCACCTCGAGGCGTTGGCCACCGCCGGCGCGTTCGAGGAGTGTCTCGGTCTCGATCGCCGGCGTGGTGTCTGGTCGGCCGGTGCCGCGGCCCAAGCCAGGCCAGACCGTCTCCCGGGGATCGTCGTCGGCGAGCGCGCCCCGGTGCTGCCGGGGATGGAGCCGATCGAGGTGACCATCGCCGATCTGTGGTCGACCGGCATGTCGGCCAACGGTCACCCGACCGAGTACACCCGTGATGCGCTCGACCGCCAGGGCGTGGTCACCGCTGCCGGGCTCTGGCACCGCGAGCCAGGCAGCAAGGTCCTGGTCGGTGGAGTCGTCACGCATCGCCAGCGGCCGATGACGGCAGGCGGGACGACGTTCATCAACCTCGAGGACGAGACCGGGCTGATGAACATCGTCGTCTCCAAGGGATGTTGGGCCCGCTTTGCCAAGGTGGCCCGCAGCGCGCCGGCGTTGCTGATCCACGGTCGCCTCGAACGCGCCGACGACGTGATCAACGTCGTCGCCGAGCGGCTCGCCCCGCTCCCCGTGTCGGTCGCTCCGATGAGTCGCGACTTCCGGTGACGTCAGCGGCCGCTACGCGTCCTTCGCGGTGGGCATCGCCATCGCCGCCGCGCAGGCGGCGCGATGCGTGTCCGTCCACTCGGACAGCACCGCCCGCGGCGACGCGGTGACGTCGCCGGCGCGCCACGCGTTCAGGAAGCGCCACGGCCAGACCACCCCGTGGCGCACCGCCCACTCCTTGCCCGGGCAGGTGACCGAAAGCCCCAGATGGACGTGGCACGCGCCGGCGCGGCCGCTGTGGCCGACACGGGCGATCGGCTGGCCGATGCGCACCCGCACCCCTGGCACGATCCCGGCCTGGATCGAG
>CAZMHG010000743.1:0-1510 GCA_964565975.1 uncultured Ilumatobacteraceae bacterium
AACGACCCGTTCGCCGGCAAGTCGATGAGCGCCGGCGCGCCGGCGGTGTCGGCCCCGGCGGTGTTCACGCCGGTGACCGAACCCCACGCAGGTACCGTCGAGGACGCCACCACCCAGGCTGCCTCGGTCGACGAGCCCGCGGCGGCGGCCTCGGTTGACGAGCCCGCGGCGGCGGCCTCGGTCGACGTTGCTGCGGTGGCGACCGCCTCGGTCGACGCTGCCGTGGCGGTGGGTCCGGTCGAGCCGCCGGCCGTCGCGGCCATCGATCAGCCTGCGGCCGGCGCGCCCGAACAGCGCGCGGCCGGCGATGGGGCAGGTGCATGAAGCTCCGCAGCGCCGCCAGCCGGCCCAAATTGAAGACGCCCGACGACCAGATGACGCTCACCGAGCATCTGGCCGAACTGCGCACCCGGATCATCCGCGTGATGCTCTCGGTCGCGATCGGCGTGGTCGTGGTGATCACGTTCTACGACCCGGTCCTGCGCTTCCTGGCCCGGCCGTTCCACAACCTGTGCGTCCGGCGACCCACGCTGTGCGAGGCGAACTTCTACTCGCTCAGCCCGCTCGAGGCATTCGGCACACGCCTGTCCGTCGCCACCTACGGCGGCATCATCCTCGCCCTCCCGGTGATCATGTGGCAGATCTGGCGCTTCATCGTGCCGGCCCTGCATGCCAAGGAGAAGCGTTACGCCATCCCGTTCGTGTCCTGCTCGGTGGCGCTGTTCGCCCTCGGCGGCGTGGTCGCCTACTGGACGCTCGACAAGGCGCTCGAGTTCCTCATCACCTGGGGCGGCAGCGACGTCAAACCGACCTATCAGGTGAGCAAGTACATCAGCCTCGTCGGCGTGATGATCGCCGCGTTCGGCATCGCCTTCGAGTTCCCCGTGCTGCTGGTGTTCTTGCAGCTGGTCGGCGTGCTCACGCCGCGCACCCTGCTGCGCGGGTGGCGCTACGCGATCATGGTCATCTTCGTGCTCGCCGCGGTGATCACCCCCAGCGGCGACCCGTACTCGTTGCTCGCCTTGGCGATCCCGATGACGCTGTTCTACTTCATGTCAATCGGCATCGGTTCGTTCGTCCTCCGGCGCAGGGCTGCCGCGGCGCCCTGACCCGGTGACCGGCGGCTCGGCCCGGAAGCTGGCGGGCTACGACTTCACCCCCGACCCGTTCCAGATCCGGGCGATGGACGCCTGGGATCGCGGCGAGTCCGTGCTGGTCGCCGCCCCCACCGGCAGCGGCAAGACGCTGATCGCCGAGTACGCGATCGACGACGCAGTGCGCGCCGGGCGGCGCGCCTTCTACACCGCGCCGATCAAGGCCCTGTCCAACCAGAAGTACCGAGACCTGGCAGCCCGTCTCGGCGCCGAACGCGTCGGCCTGCTCACCGGAGACAACGCGATCAACGGCGACGCCGACGTGGTGGTGATGACCACCGAGGTGCTGCGCAACATGATCTACGCACGCTCCCCGGCGTTGGATCAGCTCGACGCGGTGGTCCTCGACGAGGTCC
>CAZMHG010000744.1:0-1507 GCA_964565975.1 uncultured Ilumatobacteraceae bacterium
CTTCCTTGATCTTTTCGATGGTGCCCCACGCACGCTCGTACTGCGCGCGTTTCTTGGACAGGACCAGGCGGCCTTCCTTGTCCTCCTTGGTGAGGACAAGGGCTTCGACCGACTCGCCGAGCGAGACGATCTCGCTGGGGTCGACGTCGTTGCGGATGCTCAGCTCCCTGGCCGGGATCACGCCCTCGCTCTTGTAGCCGATGTCCAGGAGGACCTCGTCCTTGTCGACTTTGACCACGGTGCCGTGGACGAGCTGGCCGTCTTCGACGTCGACCATCGTTCCGGCGATGGCATCTGCGAAGGACATGCCCAGGTCGTTGACCACGACCGGGCGAGGGGTGTAGTTGCCGTCCTCGTCGAAGGTTCCCATCGACGAGGTGGCGATTGCAGTATCGGACAAGAGAAGGTCGCTTTCGGATAATGACGTTCGGGGACTGGCGGATTCCAGACCCGTCAACGATACCAGCGGGCGTCTGCGCCTCACCCTGGACGGGCGATGACCAAAAACTCCGGCGATTCCGTCGTCGGCGGAACGGTGCCGTAGGCGCCGGGCTCGACGCTGCTGATCGACTCGACATGGAGCCCGACGCCCGACAGCATCAGCCGCAGCTCGCGCGGGGTGTAGCAACCGGTCCACAGGTCGGCCGGCATCGCCGCACCGGCGGCGTCGCGGACCTCGGTGCGCTCGTGGCTCACGCCGGTGGCCGCGTCGAACGTCGCCGCCTCGTGGTAGCGCACGGCGAAGTAGGCGTTGAAGGCGCTCAGCCCCACGCGGCCCGTCGGGCGCACGGCCGCGGCCAGGCCGGCGAGCACCAGCGCGTCGTCGCCGTTCGCCGTCATCAACCCGAACCCGCCCTGGCACAGACAGATCACCGCGTCGAACGCGCCGCGCAGGTTAGCCTGCTCGCCGAGCCGGCGGGCGTCCAGCCGAGCGAACGTCGCGCCCGCCGGCGCGCCGGCCGACGCCAGGTCGACGAACGTCTGGCTGATGTCGATGCCGTGCACCAGGAGCCCGCGCCTGGCCAGTTCGTGGGCGTGGCGGCCGGGGCCGCAGCCGACGTCCAGCACGCGCTGGCCGGCGCGCAGCCCGAGCGCCCGCACCAGATGGTCGACCTCCTGGACCGTGCCCTTGGTGAACGAGTAGCGCAGGTACGCCGGGCCCATGTGGTCGGCGAGCGGCTCGAACCAGTGGCCTTCGTCGGGCCGGTCGTTCACGGGGCGGTCACGCGACGGTCACGGGGCGATCGTCACTTCGCCGCCCAGGTGTCGCCCCACGCAACGTTGACCTCGAGCGGGACGTCGAGCGCCGCGGCACCGCGCATCGAGTCGAGCACGACCGGGCCGACCTGCTCGCGCTCGTCGTCGCGGACTTCGACGAGGACCTCGTCGTGGACCTGCAGGATCAGCCGGCTGGCGACACCCATCTCGGCCAGGCGGTGGTCGATGCGCACCAGCGCGACCTTGAAGATGTCGGCGGCGAGGCCCTGGATGCCGGCGTTCATCGCCT